>DASVBQ010000309.1:0-5286 GCA_036375795.1 Actinomycetes bacterium | reverse complement strand
GCCTCCTCCAGCGGGTTCAGCTGGGAGCGGTGCAGGTTCTCCAGCAGCGCGTCGCGCAGCATCACGTCGTCGTCGGTGGACCGGACGATGGCCGGGATGGCGCTGAAGCCGGCCTCTCGGGCGGCACGCCACCGACGCTCGCCCATGATGAGCTCGTAGCGCTCGTCCCCCAACGGACGGACGACGACCGGCTGCAGGAAGCCGACCTCGCGCAGCGAGTGGACCAGCTCGGCGAGGGCCTCCTCCTCGAAGACCGTGCGGGGCTGGCGCGGGTTCGGTGTGATCGCGTCCAGCGGGATCTCGGCGAAGTGGGCGCCGTTGACCGGTGCCGGCGCCGCCTCCGGGCTCGGCGTCCCCGCGTGCTCGGATCCGTTGCCGGACAGCGGAGACACACCGGACTTCCCGGGGATCAGCACGTCCACCGGCGACGGACCGCCGGGCGGTGTCTCGGCCTTGCCCGGCGCCGCCGGGATCAGTGCGCCCAGCCCGCGGCCCAGTCCTCGCCGTCGATCAGTCACGTGCATCCTCCGTTGCTCCGGTCCGGCTGGCTCCGCGCAAAGCCATCTCCCGCGCGGCCTCGAGGTAGGACAGCGCCCCGGTCGAACCGGGGTCGTAGGTCATCACGGTCTGCCCGTAGCTCGGCGCCTCGGAGATCCGGACGGACCGCGGGATGGTCGTGCGCAGCACCGTCGCGCTGAAGTGGGTCCGCACCTCCTCCGCGACCTGGGCGGCCAACCGGGTCCGCGCGTCGTACATCGTGAGCAGGACGGTGGACACGTGCAGGGCGGGGTTGAGGTGGGCCTTCACCAGCTCCACGTTGCGGAGCAGCTGACCCACTCCCTCGAGCGCGTAGTACTCGCACTGGATCGGGATGAGCACCTCGGGCGCCGCGACGAGCGCGTTCACCGTCAGCAGCCCCAGGCTCGGAGGACAGTCGATGAGGACGTAGTCCAGCCGCGCCGAGCGGTGGGTCTCGGCCCAGGCGGAGTACGCGTCCAGCGCCTTCTGCAGTCTCGACTCGCGGGCCACCAGGCTGACCAGCTCGATCTCCGCACCGGCCAGGTCGATGGTCGCCGGGGCGCACCAGAGGCCGTCGATGCCCTCGACCGGAGTGACCACCTCGTGCAGCGGGCGGCCGTCGATGAGCGCGTCGTAGACCGAGGGGACCTCCGCGTGGTGCTCCACCCCCAGCGCCGTGGAGGCGTTGCCCTGCGGGTCCAGGTCGATCACCAGCACCTCGGCTCCCTGCAGAGCGAGCGCCGCGGCGAGGTTGACGGTCGTGGTCGTCTTGCCCACGCCGCCCTTCTGGTTGGCCACGGTCAGGACCCGGGTGTGCCCTGGGGCCGGCAGCGGGTCACCGACGCGTCCGGCGAGAACCCGCAGCGCCGTCT
The DNA here is from genome assembly GCA_036375795.1 of Actinomycetes bacterium. GTDB lineage: Bacteria > Actinomycetota > Actinomycetes > JACCUZ01 > JACCUZ01 > DASVBQ01. The sequence continues at coordinate 3,895 of DASVBQ010000309.1, read as the reverse complement.
CCGCGGCGCGCGCGATCGGCGTGTCGTCCGGCTCGCCCAGCACGTGCTCGGCCGCCATGTCGGTCACCGCTATCTCCTCTGCCGTGGTGGCGCCGCTGAGCCGTCCCAGCTCGGCGAATGAGTCGGGTCGGATCGTTTCACGTGAAACGTCAACCGGCGCGGCCCGTGGCCGGTGTGTTTCCCGTGAAACCTGATCCATGGGGGTGCCGGGGCGTGTTTCACGTGAAACCACCACAGGCGCAACGGGGTGAGCGGCCCGGATGCTGGCCTCCAGCACCCGGCCGGTGGGCGGCTCGCCCGCCTCCTGCACGTCCGCGAGCCATCCCTGCTCTGGGGCGCCGGCCGCCGTCCCGACGTGCTCGGTCTGCGTGGGCGCCGGCAACGGCTGCGGCGGCGCGATCTCGCGTCGCAGCGGGGAGCCCGAGTCCGGCCAGCCGAGCCCTGAGCCAATGCCGGGCGTGCCCCCCTCGGTCCCCTCCGTCCCGCGGACCGCGATGTCCTCGCCGAGCGAGGGCCAGCCGAGGCCCGGGGCGGTCGGGGTGTCCGGTGGTGTGGTCACGCAGCTGCCTCTCCGGGACGACGACGTGGGGCGGGTCGGGCGGCCGTAGCCGGTCTGGCGGTCGCAGCCGTCCGGCCGGCGGGTGCGACGCGGCCGCGAGCCGGTGCCCCGCCGACCCTAGAGGTGGGGCCACGCGACACGCCAGCGGTCCTCACCGTCGAGGGCTCCGCCCTCGGCCGCGTCGCGATCGAGCGGCCGTCGCCGCCGTGACGTCGGCAGCCGACCGGCGGACGCAGACCAGGCGCACGGGTGGCTCGACGACCCCCTGGCCGTACTCCCGAACCTCCCACGACTCGGCACCCAGGCGGCGCAGAGCCGGTTCGGCGGCGAGCAGCTCGGCGTCGGCCTGCGCGCCCTTGATCGCCAGGAGGCTGCCGCCCGGGACGACCAGTGGGAGGCCCCACCCGGCCAGCCGATCGAGGGGCGCGACGGCGCGGGCGGTCACCGCGTCGGCGGACAGCGTCCCGCGCAGATCCTCGGCCCGCGCCCGCAGGACGGTCGCCGACGCCAGCCCGAGCCGGTCCAGGACCTCCTGGAGGAAGGTCGCGCGGCGCAGCAGCGGCTCGACCAAGGTGATCGTCAGGTCGGGGCGAGCGATGGCGAGGACCACGCCGGGTAGGCCGGCGCCGCTGCCGAGGTCGGCGACCCGGGCGCCGGGCTCGAACGCGGGGGCGATGACGGCACAGTTGAGCAGGTGCCGATCCCACATCCGGTCGGCCTCGCGCGGCCCGACCAGGCCGCGCTCGAGGCCGTCGGTGCGCAAGATGTCCGCATAGGCCGCGGCCAGGTCGTACCGGTCGCCGAAAACCTGCCGACGGACTGTTTCACGTGAAACATCCGCCGACTCGGACCGGCTCATGTCAGCCGGGGAGGATGACCACGTACCGCCGCGGCTCCTCGCCCTCGGACTCGCTGGTGAGACCGGCCTCCGCCACGGCGTCGTGCACGATCTTGCGCTCGAAGGGCGTCATCGGGTCAAGCCGGACGGGCTCGCCGGTGGAACGGACGGTCTCCGCGGTGGCGCGGCCCAGCTCGGTGAGCACGGCTCGCCGGCCCGCCCGGTAGCCGCCGACATCGAGCATCAGCCGACTCCGGTTACCGGTCTGGGTCAGCACGGCGAGCCGGGTCAGCTCCTGCAGCGCCTCGAGGACCACCGCGTCGTGGCCGACCAGGTGGTCGAGGTCGCCTCCGACGATGGACACGAGGGCCCGGTCCCGCTCCACGTCCATGTCGATGTCGCCGTCGAGATCGGCGATGTCCAGCAGCTCCTCGAGGTAGTCGGCTGCGATCTCACCCTCGCGCTCGAGGTCCACCCGGCCCGAACCCCGGGAGGACGAGCCGGCGGTCGACGTCCCGGCCATCGGCTGGTCGGCGGTCGGGTCGGTCTCGGCCATCGTCGTGCCCTGCTCCTCGGACTGGTGCTGCGTCATCGAGAGGTCCTTCGTCGTCGGCGGCGCCGGTCGGCGCCGGATCCTGCTGTGGTCCGGCCGTGCGGGAACCTCAGCGCTTGCGCTTCTTCTTGGTGGGCTGCTGGCGCTGGCCGCCCGGGCGTTGTCCGGAGTCGGTCTGCCCCGCGGCACCGCCTGGTCCGGAGCCCGTCGCCTCGCCGGGACCGGCCTCGGTGGACGTCGCCGTGCCGCCGCCCCCGTCCTGCGCGGTCGCGTGCCGCGCCGCCTTGGCGGCCCGCCGGCGCTCGAGCGCCTCGTGCGCGGGGGAGCCGGGCGACGGGTTGCGCCGGATCACATAGAACTGCTGACCCATGGACCACAGGTTCGTCGTGAGCCAGTAGAGCAGGACCCCGATCGGGAAGTTCACGCCGGACACCGCGAAGATCAGCGGGAAGACGTACAGCAGGATCTTCTGCTGCTGGGCGAACGGGTTGTCCATCGCGCTGGCCGGCATGTTCTTGCTCATCAGCTGCTTCTGCGTGATGAACGTGGTCGCCGACATCAGGACGATCATCACCGCGGTGACGATCTGGACGGTGAGATCGTCGGAGCCGAGGAACTTGTCCGAGATGTTCGCACCGAAGATCGACGCGTCGGCGGCCTGGGCGGCGTCCTCGTCCGACAGGAAGCCCTTGCCGAGCGGCGGTGTCTTGCCGATCCCGTTGAGCACCTGGAACAGGGCGAAGAAGATCGGCGCCTGCAGCAGGATCGGCAGGCAGCTCGCGAGCGGGTTGGTCCCGTTGTCGCGGTAGAGCTTCATCATTTCCTGCTGCTGGCGCTGCCGACTCTCCGGGTCGGTCTTGCCCTTGTACTTGGTCTGGATCTTCTTGATCTCCGGCTGCAGGATCTGCAGGCCGCGCTGCGCGTTGATCTGCTTGACGAAGAGCGGGATGAGCAGGATCCGGATCACCACGACCAGACCCACGATGGCGCCGCCCCACGCCAGCCCGCTGGCCGGGTCGACTCCCAAGTTTTTGAACAACGTGTGGAACGCCATCATGATGGCGGTCACCGCGCTGTAGAGCGGTTCGAGCAGCTGAGCGGTCACGGTCGGGCTCCCTGGGGCGCGCGTGTGGTCGGGTCGGCGCCCGGTCGGCTGGGCGGCGGGACGGGGTCCAGCCCGCCCGGGTTCCACGGATTGCACCGGAGCAACCGCCAGCCGGCGAGAAGGGTTCCTCGCACCGGGCCGTGGACTCGCAGCGCCTCCACGGCGTACGTCGAGCAGGACGGGTAGAACCGACATCGCGGGCCGAGCAGCGGGGACACCACCAGCTGGTAGGCGCGGATCGGCAGGACGAGAACGGCGATGAGCCCCTGACGCGCCAGCCGGACCAGCCGTACCGGGAACGCAGACGATGGCGTCATGGGCGCACCGCGCGGTCCAGCGCCTGGGTGAGGGCGGTGTCGAGCTCGGCGAAGGACGCCGAGGCGCTGGCGGGAAGGGCTCGCACGACCACGCGGCTGCCGCGGGGGAGCCGGTCCAGCGCCGCGGCGACGAGGTGGCGCAGCCGGCGCCGAACCAGGTTGCGCGTCACCGCCGGGCCGACGGCACGCGACACCACGAAGCCGACCCGAGCCGGACCCTCCGAGTCCGGGTGCACCGAGACGTGCACGACGAGCAGCCCGCAGCCACGGATGCCACGGGACCGGCGGAGAGTCGCGGTGAAGTCAGCGCGACGGCGCAGCCGCGAAGCGGCCGGGAGCACGTCGGTCAGGCCGAGAGCCGCGTGCGCCCCTTGGCGCGGCGGGCGGCGAGGATGGCGCGGCCGGCGCGCGTGCGCATGCGCAGTCGGAAGCCGTGGGTCTTCGCCCGACGGCGGTTGTTGGGCTGGAACGTGCGCTTGCTCACTCGTGGGCTCCCGGAGCGATCTCATGGGTGGTGCAGGTC
>DASVBQ010000306.1:0-3264 GCA_036375795.1 Actinomycetes bacterium | reverse complement strand
AATCACCATGCGTCACGGATCGCCGAAATCATCCGTTCGGATGATCACGGAGAGTAACCGTCTGACTGCTTGATACCTATGCAACGCCGGAGGTCCCGCCGCGATTTGCGGAGGGACCTCCGGGATGTGCTGAACCGTCCGCTATCTACCGGCGGCGACTCCGTGTAGCGGGCCAGGCCACCAGCGCGGCGCCCGCGAGGAGCAGGAGCCCGCCGATGGCCACCAGCCAGCCGGTCGAGACGGTGGCCCCCGTCGCGGCAAGCATCCCGCCGCCGGACGTGCTGCCGAGCACCTCGGTGCTCGGTGCCACGCCCGCCTCGACCGGCGCGGCCGCGGGCTGGCCGGCACCGGCCTTGGTGCCCTCGACGGCGACCTCAGGCGCCGCCGGGGCCGGCGGGACGACGACCGGGGTGGGCGGAACGACCGTCGTCGGCGTGGTGACCGTGGTCGCGGGCGGGCAGGCGGCCGGCGCCGTCTCCGTGTCCAGCGTCACGGCGGGCCCGGAGCTCGGGAGGTACTTGAGTACGAGCGATGCCGCACCGGGCAGCGCGATGTCCTGCTGACCGCTGGTCACGCCCTGGGCGGTGCCGTTGACGATCAGCTGGAACGACCCGCCGGTCCGGGAGCCCTCGCTGAGGGTCCCGATGTCGACGAGAGCGCCGGTGGCCGTGCAGACGGTGCTGAGAGCACCCGTCGGGGCGCCTGGGGTGATGTCCGGGCAGGCGGCGGGAGCGGTGGCCGACTGCAGGACCTTCGAGGCGCCGATCGCCGGGACGTACTCGAGGACGAGCGTTGCGCCGCCGGGAACCACGATGTCGTCCTGGCCACTGGTCACGGTCTGCGGCGAGCCGTTGACGAGCAGCCGGAACGTTCCACCGGTCGCGGAGCCCTCACTGAGGTCGCCGACGTCGACCAGCGCGCCGGTCGTCGTGCACTCGGTGGTGAAGGAGCCGGTGCCCGGGGCCGGGGTGGAATCGGTGCAGTCCTCGACGGTCACGACCTCGCCGTCGACGTTCGTCCACTGGCCCGTGCCGATGCGGTACTGCAGCTGCACCGTCGTCCCGGCAGGAGCGTCCACGGGGACGTCGTCGAACGAGGAGCCGGACACGGCGATCGGGGCGAGGCCACCGGACAGGAACAGGCGGAACTCGACCTCGGAGGACCCGTCGTGGTCGAGCGTTCCCGACACCGCGTACACGTCGCCTTCGTCGGGGCACCCGCCGGACAGGCTGCCTGCGGGCTCGGGCATCTCACCTTCGCCCGGCACCTCGCAGCCGTTCTCGAGGATGTCCCGGCCGGCCTCGTAGTTCAGGCCGGGGTAGGTCTGCTGCGCCGAGTCCTTGGGCGATGCGTAGTAGGTGAAGGACGGAATGATGTCGCCCCAGCGGACGCCGTTCTCCTTGTCCCCCGGCTGGTAGACCCCGCCCTCGTCGTGGGTGTCATGGCCCTTCTTGAAGACGGCGGCCTTGTCGATGGTGATGACGACGTACGGGTTGTTCGCGGAGTTGGTCCGGTGGCAGATGGTGACCTTGTGGTCCTCCCCCTGCTGGCTGGCGTTCGCAGCGCCTGCCGTCAGCGGCGCCATCGCCGCCACCAGTGTCACCGCGCCCAGCGCGCGCACCCAGCGCTTCAACGAGCCATTGCTCATGCCGACCCCCAGGTCATGGATGTGGTGGGGCCGGTCTCACCACTTGGCTCCTCGCGACCGCTGGCGTCCAATGGACGCCGCTGGTGACCGCCGTCGGTCGCGGATCGATGCCATCCCCGTTGCTGGCGTCGGTCTTGACCGGATCTTGGTCGGATAAACCCGGACATGACCCATTGGTGACGAGTCCTTCACCCGATCGGCCCAATCGGGTCGACCGGGGCGGCGCTCAGTGGTGGCGGTGCCGTCCGCGTTGGACGCTGAGTCGGCCAGGCAGCAACAACAACGCAGCGCCGCCGAGGAGGAGGCCGACGGTGGCGGCCAGCGCCAGGCCCAGCGGAAGACCTGAGCGGGTCGGGGCGATGTCGTCGACGCCGGCCTTGGTGCCGGCCACCGCCACCTCCGGTTCCTGCGCCGGGCTGGAAGCCTGGGTCGACACGCCCGACACTTGGGTGTTCGTCGTGGTGGCCGAGGCGCTGTTCGCCGGGGTCATGACCGAGGCGACGTTCGTCGGGGGTGCCGAAGCGCGGGTCGCCGTGGTGGCCGACGCGCGGGTCGCCGTCATGGGGGCTGACCCGCGGGACGTGCTGTCTGCCCCGCCGGCCGGCCTGGTGGTGGTCGACCGGCGGGTCGTCGTGGTGGTGGCGGCCGACGCCCGGGTCATGGCGGTGGCCGACGACGCCCCGTCCGGCGTGACGGCCGACGATGCCGCGGTCGTCGCGGCGGCCGGCGGCCCCTCGGTCGCCGCAGCCGGTGACCCTGTGGTCGTGGTGCCGGCCGATGCGGTGGCAGTGGCCGTCATGGTCGCCGGAGGCGGCTTCGTGCAGAGGATCACGAAGCTCAGGTTCTTGCCCGACGAATGGCTGAGGACGTCGCCTGCCACCACGGACGTGTCCAGCTCATGCGCCTGTCCGACACTGACGTCCGAACCCGCCTTGACGATCGCAGCCGTGTAGACCTGTCCCGCCGGCGCAGGAGGCACCGTGAAGGTCGTTGTCCTCAGCCCGTCGTGCTTGACGCACGTGCCGTACCCCTGGGACTCCCAGTAATCCACACGGTTCTGCTCGCCGCCGCCGGCGGAGGCCGTCGGGCCCTCGGCCCACGCGGCTAGGGCGAGGGTCATCATCGCGGCGCCGACCACGCGTAGGGCGATGCGGATCGTGTTCATCTCGGTTTGACCATGCAGCCACCGTGGGGCAGGCGCAAGGCGTGCCACTGGTCGACGTGGGTCGGAGCGACCGGTGCACAGACGAGGGAAGGCCCCGAGTGAGGTTCCACCCGGAGCCTTCCCTGTCGGGTCAGCTGCGGTGTGCACCCCGCCGCCTGTGGCTCGCCGCGACGAACAGCAGGCCCAGAGCGAGCAGGATCACTGCGGCGCCGACGATCTGCGCCGGGTTCACCGACGTTCCGGTGACCGGCAGGACCTTCGGCGGCTGGCTGACCTTGACTGGCAGCACCTTGGACACCGGCGTCACGACTTCGTTGGACCGGACCAACGGAGTGCGGCCGGACTGCACCGCTCCGGTGTTGAAGATGTCTGCCACAACCGTCTCGCCCGGCTCACCGTCCACGTCGTCGATGACCACCTGGAAGGTCACCTGACGGGTCGTCCCGGCCGC
>DASVBQ010000298.1:0-2226 GCA_036375795.1 Actinomycetes bacterium | reverse complement strand
CAGAAGTTGCCGAGCTCCGGGCGAGCCTCGATGACAGCCACGTCGAGCCCGGCCTTCTGCAGATAGGTCGCGGCAGGCAGGCCCCCCGAGATCCCGCCGCCGACCACGATCACGTCGTACTTGTGCACGCTTCCTCCTCATTGGCGGTTCGCGGTGGGAACGCCATCCGAGCCGTCGCGGTGGTGGGCAGGTCAGGGCCGCGCGGAGGGTCTGGTGGGTGACCGGGTCCGCCGGTGCAGCCTGTCTCGACTCCGGTGAGCGCGCCGGACGAAGGGAAGCCGGTCGAACCGGGACCGGGCCGGGGCGGGGAGCATGGCGGCAGCTACGACCTCGGCTCCGGTCTACTCCCGCCGCAGGTGCCCGTCAAAGGTGGATCGGACCCTGGCCCGGTTCACCGATCCTGCCGGCACCGTCCTGGCGGTGATCAGCAGTGAGCAGGCGGCCCGCGCCCCGATCGACTGGCAGAGTCGTCCGCGGAGGTGATGGGCGTGCAGGAAGCGCAGACGTTCCCCTCGCTTCGGCAGGTCGTGCTGGACTGCACAGACGCCAGGGCTCTCGCGGAGTTCTACCGGCAGCTCCTCGGGCTGCGGTACCGCCCAGGGGACGAACCGCCGTCCACCGGTCAGCCGGACCCGCGAGGACAGGACTGGCTGGTGCTGCGTCATCCCGACGGCGGCACGCACGTCGCCTTCCAGCAGGTCGCGGAGCTGCCGGAAGCGACCTGGCCGGAGGGCGAGCATCCCCAGATGCTCCATCTCGACCTGACCGTGCCGGACGTCGCCGATCTGGATCATCAGCACACCAGGGCGCTGGCTCTCGGGGCCCGCCTCCTGCACGACCGAGCGGACGACCCGGTGGAGCCCCTGCGCGTCTACGCCGACCCCGCAGGGCACCCGTTCTGCATCTTCGTCGCGCCACCTGTGACGACCCCCTAGCCTTAGGGCCTGATCTGGGCCTGGTCGCAGGGCCGGAGACGATGCCGGGCAGTCCCGCGACACGCGGGGACCGCGAGCGGGCGGCCGTACGCGGCTCATCCACACTGAAGGGCATGCACCGGCTGATCGAGGACCTCCTGGGCCTCATGCCGCAGCACGGTTCACCCTGGCCGCGCCCGGCCCGGGACCGCTGGCTCGCCGCCATGGCCGCGGCGCTGGACCTCCTCTACGAAGAGGACGGCGTGCCCGCGACGGCGCCCGATCCTGCTGCCGGCGTCCGGCCGGTTCTCGACCTGCGCCCCGAACCGGTCGAGGGGGTCCCCCGCAGAGCCAAGCACGCACGCCCCTCGGCACCGCCAGGCTGACGCGGCCCAGCGGCCCGGACCGTCTCAGACGAAGCCGGGCAGGTCACGCCACGCGTCACCGGCAGCCGGCTCGTCGTCGCGTCGGACCTCCACCTCGATCAGGCCGTACGGCCGGTCGGCGGCCCAGAACACCTCGCCCGGGTTCGCCAACCCGAACGGCGCCAGGTCGGCCAGGAAATGATGCTTGTTCGGCGCCGACAGCCGGATCTCCGCGACGTCGTCCCGTGCCTCCAGCACCGCCCGCCCCATCTCCCACAGCGTCTGCTGCAGCGCCAGGCTGTGCAGCGCGCCGAAGCGCGACACGAGGACGGCACGGACCTCGTCGTGGGCCGAGTCGAAGTCCGCGGGCAGCTCCCGCCACCGCCACCGCGCGACGAGCGAGGTCGCCATGACCCGGTCGGTGGTCGGCGCCAGCGTCGTGTAGCGGTCGGTGAGGAAGCCGTGGAACTCCGACCCGGTCGACTTGAGCAGCACCAGGTCGCGCAGCCCGGAGAGCACGTGCGTCCGGCCACCCTCCACGGTCACCGCGACCGTCCGCACGGCCCGGTCGCGCTGCACGAAGGTGTGGTCGTGCGGGCTGCCGTCCACGGTGGCCCGCTCCCACACCTGCTCCTCGAGGGTGACCCGGGCCGCGGTCACCGGAGTCACGTCCTCGACGAAGTGCCGCGCCAGGGCGACACCGAACGCCTCCGGCGAGGCGACTCCCACCTCCTTCGCGAACGCGAGCACCGTGTTCTTCTGGGTGTCGGTGGGCAGCACCGCCGACTGGTCGCCGGCGAGGTGCGCGTCGTCGAAGGCGCCGCGCAGCGAGCTGGACACGACGAGGTCCCGCACCTCGTGCCGCGGGGTGTCGCGCACCACGCGTACGACGTGCGTCTCCGCCTTGCCGTACCTGTTGTCGCCCAGCACGATGCCCACGGCTCAGC
>DASVBQ010000296.1:0-3174 GCA_036375795.1 Actinomycetes bacterium | reverse complement strand
CGCCGACGAGCCGCTGCTCGAGGTGTCCACCGACAAGGTCGACACCGAGATCCCCTCCCCCGCCTCCGGCGTGCTGCAGAAGATCCTCGTCGGCGAGGACGAGACCGTCGCGGTCGGCGCCGAGCTCGCCGTCATCGGCGCAGGCCAGGGCGGGCAGGCCGCGCCTGCGACGGCGCAGCCGGCAGCTGCGGAGGCCTCGCAGGAGCAGCCGGCCCCGCAGGAGGAGCCGGAACAGCCCGCGGCGCAGCCGGCGCCGTCGCTGATCTCGGCGCCACCGGCCCAGCAGGCCGCGCCGCAGCAGGCCCCGGCCCAGCAGGCCCCGGCCCAGCAGGCGGCGCCTCCCGCACCGCAGCAGGCGCCTCCGGCCGAGCAGGCGGCACCTCCCGCGCAGCAGACCGCCCCGGCTCAAGCCCCGGCCGCCGCCGGGCCCGACGGCGCAACGTACGTCACCCCGCTCGTGCGCAAGCTCGCCGCCGAGCACGACGTCGACCTCGCCACCCTGCGCGGCACCGGCGTCGGCGGCCGGATCCGCAAGCAGGACGTTCTCGAGGCGGCGAAGGCGCGCAGCGCGCAGCCGGCTCCCGCCGCCGCCGCACCGGCGGAGGCGGCGCCCGCGGCGGAGCAGACCTCGGCACCATCGCCCCTGCGCGGCACGACCGAGAAGCTGTCCCGCCTGCGCAAGCTGATCGCCGCCCGGATGGTGGAGTCGCTGCACGTGTCAGCGCAGCTGACGACCGTCGTCGAGGTGGATCTCACGAAGATCGCCCGGCTGCGCCAGCGCGCCAAGGCCGACTTCGAGGCACGCGAAGGCGTGAAGCTGTCGTTCCTGCCGTTCATGGCAAAGGCCACGGTCGAGGCCCTCAAGGTGCACCCGATGCTCAACGCGAGCATCGACACCGAGAAGGGCGAGATCACCTACTTCGACGCCGAGCACCTCGGCATCGCGGTGGACACGGACAAGGGTCTGCTGGTGCCGGTGGTCCGGGACGCCGGCGACCTCAACATCGCCGGCCTCGCCCGCAAGATCGCCGACCTGGCGGCCCGCACCCGCAGCAACAAGATCACACCGGACGAGCTGGGTGGCGGAACATTCACGCTGACCAACACCGGCAGCCGTGGGGCCCTGTTCGACACGCCGATCATCAACCAGCCCCAGGTCGGCATCCTCGGCACCGGCGCAGTCGTCAAGCGCGCCGTCGTGGTCGACGACCCGGAGCTCGGTGAGACGATCGCGGTCCGCTCGATGTGCTACCTCGCCCTGACCTACGACCACCGCCTGGTCGACGGCGCGGACGCCGCCCGCTTCCTCACGACGATCAAGCAGCGGCTGGAAGAGGGCGCATTCGAATCCGACCTGGGGCTCTGAGCAGAAGAGCACCCGTGAAGGTCGTCCTGACCGGCGCCTCCGGGCTGCTCGGACCCGCTCTCGCCCAGTCCTTCCGCGTCGACGGCCACGAGGTGGTTCGGCTGGTCCGGAGGACGCCGCACGCGCCGGACGAGGCACGCTGGGACCCGGAGGCCGGCCGGGTCGACCAGGCTGCCCTGGACGGAGCCGCCCTCGTCGTGCACCTGGCTGGGGCGACACCGGGCGATCGCCCGTGGACGCCTGCCCATGCCCGGGCCGTCATGGACAGCCGCGTCATCGGCACGACCACCATCGCCCGGGCTGTCGCTGCGGCCGGCGTCCCGACGCTGTTGTCCTCGTCCGGCGTCGGGTACTACGGCAACCCGGGCGACCAGGCGCTCGACGAGTCCGCGCCGCCCGGTCCGGGTTACATGGCTCTCGTGGCCCGCCGCTGGGAGGAGTCCACTGCGCCCGCCGTCGACGCCGGCACTCGAGTGGTGCCGATGCGGACGGGGGTGGTCGTCTCGGCCAAGGGCGGGGCGTTCGGCCGGCGTCTGCTCCCCATCTTCCGGTTCGGGATCGGAGGCCGGATCGGCTCGGGTCGGCAATGGTTCAGCTGGATCGCGCTGCCCGACTACGTCCGGGCGGTGCGCTTCCTCGCCGACCGGGCCGACATCGGCGGCCCGGTCAACGTCACCTCGCCCAACCCGCTGACCAACGCCGAGATGACCGAGGCGATGGGACGCGTCCTGCACCGGCCCACGGTCATGCGCGCTCCGGCATTCGGGGTGCGGTGGACGCTGGGGGACTTCGGAAAGGATCTGCTCGCTGGCCAACGAGCGGTCCCTCGACGGCTGGTGACCGCCGGCTTCGAGTTCTCCCACCCCGAGTTCGAGGCGGCGTTACGGGCGGTTCTGGCCGAGGCTCACCCGCGCGCCACGTCGTAGACCCGCCACCTCTCCCCCACGCGGACCAACGTCACGGTCCAGCGCGCCCGCTCCCGACCAGAACGCTGCTCGACCACGGCACCTGAGCCGTCGACCAGGCGGTAGGGCGGCATGACGTCCTCGACCCGCAGCACGGCGCGCCGAGCTGCGCGGGACACCTCGTGGATCTCGACCGGCTGCAGCCGGAGGCCCCGCGCGCGCAGGCCCGCCTCGACCAGTCGGCCGAGCAGTGCGCCGTCCCGGCGCAGCGCCGGCGCCGCCGGGGCATAGACCCGCGCGAGGGCGGCCGGATCGCCGGTGGCGAAGGCGCTCGAGCGCCTGGCGTCGAGCGCCGACAGCGTGGCCGCCCAGTCCGGCGTCGCGGCCTGCGCCGCCGTGCGCGACGGGGCGCCGGATCGATCCGCCGACCGGTCCGCCCCCACCCCACCCGCGACCGGATCGTCTCCGGCGGAGGCCCAGGCCATGCCGGTGACCGCAGCCATCGTGACGGCCACGGCGGCGAGCAGCACGCCGGCCGCCGGTCGCCAGCGGGCCGCGACCCGACGTCGGGCACCAGCCCCCAGTGCGCGGGCTCGCGCGCCGGGCAGCACCGGACGGGCACCCGCGGGCTCCGCCTCGACGGGGAATGCCGCCCTCGACACGGACTCCTCGGCCGCGACCACGTGCGTGATCAGCTGCCCGACCGGGGGCGGCTCCGCCGGCCGGGCCACCGGGTCGCCCGAGGCGAGCCGCACCGGCCGAGCGGCCGTCGCCTCGAACGCCAGCGCGGCCAGCTCGGCGGCACCGGGTCGGTCCGCCGGCTCGGGTGCGAGGGCCCGCTCGAGGACCGCCAGCAGCGGGCCGTGGCCTGCGGCCGCCGACCGGCGCGCGCCGAGGTCGTCG
>DASVBQ010000292.1:0-6738 GCA_036375795.1 Actinomycetes bacterium | reverse complement strand
CCCGCGCCGGCCGCGCCGGACGTTCACCCTGCCCACGGCGGAGCAGTTCGCCGCGGAGATGGGCCGACTCGGTGTCACCGACGGCACCGAGGTGGTGGTCTACGACGCCCGGGAGAACATGTGGGCCGCCCGGTTGTGGTGGCTGTTGCGAGTGTTCGGGTTCCGGGACGCCGCAGTCCTCGACGGAGGCTGGGCGGCCTGGCGACGAGCCGGGAACCCGATCTGCTCGCGTCGCTGCGGCTATGAGCCGGCGACGTTCGTCGCCCGCCCGAGCAGCGGTCTCATCGTCAGCAAGCGTGATGTGCTCGATGCGATCGGCGACCCCGACGTGTGCCTCGTCAACGCCCTCGGCCGGCGACAGCACCGCGGCGAGCTCAACGAGTACGGCCGCCCGGGCCATATCCCCGGGTCGGTGAACGTGACGGCGTGGGAGGTGCTCGACCGAGAGACGCAGCAGTACCGGCCGTTGTCTGAGCTTCGGCGGAAGACCGCTGCGGTGCTCGACCACAAGCGGGTCATCACCTACTGCGGCGGTGGCATCGCGTCCGCCAGCCTCGCCCTGGTGCTGACCCGGCTCGGTCACCAGAACGTCGCGGTCTACGACGGCGGCCTGCAGGAGTGGTGCTCCGACCCGGACCTGCCGCTGGAGCTCGGAGCCTGAGGAGGGATCATGTCCAGGAGCCGGAGTGACGATCTCGACGTCCGCGAGCTCGCGGCCAGCCCGGTGCACCGGGCTGTGTGGGACCGGCACGTCCCCGTCGAGCTGTTCGAGTCGACCGAGCCGGTCGTCTCGGAGCCGGTGCGGTCCGCGATGGACCACGTCCTCGCGGACGTGCGGGCCCGGGTCCGCGACGGGTCGGTGTACGGCCCTGACGGCCTGGTCAGCGACGAGATGCTCCGCGACCTTGCCGCCGACGGCTACTGGCGGCTGCGGGTGGACCCTGCCCATGGCGGTCTGGGCGCCTCCTTCAGCACCTTCGCCCGCCTGCTGTCCGACGTGGTCGCGGTGAACATCCCGATCGGTGTGCTCGCCTCGACGCAGGCGGCCCTCGGACCGGTGACGACGCTGCTCGCGTTCGGCACCGACGAGCAGAAGGACCGCCTGCTCCCCCTGCTGGCGCGCGGCGAGCGGCTGGGCGCCTTCGCCACCACCGAGCCCGGCACGTCGTCCGACCTGCGGGCCATCAGCACCGAGGCCGTCCGGGACGGCGACCGACTGCTGCTCACCGGCGAGAAGCTGTTGATCACCAACGCGGCACCGGGTCGGCTGGCGAACGTGATGTGCCGGGTGGACGGCGACCTGCGGATGCTGCTGGTGGAGCTGCCGGACCGCGAGGACGAGGCGTTCCACACGCTCACGTACGGCCTGCAGGCCTTCCGGCACCTGCAGAACCACGGCCTGGTGTTCCAGCGGCTACCCGTCCCTGCCGCGAACCTGCTGCCCGGCGACGGCCGAGTGATCGCCTACCACGCGTTGAACCACGGCCGGGTCGCCATCTGCGCCGGAACGGTGGGGATGATGCGCCAGATGCTGGCCAGCCTCTCACCCTGGGTCCAGACGCGGGAGACGTTCGGCGCGCCCATCGGCAGCCGCGAGCTGGTCCAGCGGAGGGTGGGCCGGCTCGCTGCCCGGCTCGTCGGCTGCGAGGCCGTGGCGGCCTGGAGCACGCAGCTCCTCGACGGCGGCTACCGCGGGGAGCTGGAAGGCGTGATCGCGAAGGTGTTCAGCACCGAGTCGCTGAAGGAGGCGACCGTCGACGTGCTGCTGAAGACGCACGGGGGCCGGGCCCTGCTCGACGGAAACCTGTTCGCCGACCAGGTCCACGAGCTGCTCGCGCCGACGGTCTTCGAGGGTGAGAACGAGATCCTGACGCTCGGGTTCTTCGGCGGGTTGTCCAGGGCGCACGGCGACGCCGTCCTGGCGCCGATGCGGCAAGCCCTCGGCGCGGTGACCGAACCCGTGCCGACCCGGGAGCGGGTCGGCCGGGCCGTGGCTGCCGGCAGGCCCCTCACGTCGTACGCCGGATGGGTCGGCCGTCGGACGGTCCAGCGGCTCACGCCGAAGGCCCGCGGGACGGCGGTCACCGACCTCGACTGGCTCACGGACTTGGCGGCCCGGCTGCTGCAGCAGACCGGCCTAGAGATCAGCACGGCGATGCGCCGCGAGGGTGGGCGGCTCGCGCAGCACCAGGCGGCAGTCTTCGACCTGGCCCAGCGCGTGCAGTGGGCGGCGGTGATGCTGGTGACCAGCCGCTACGGGGCCCGCCAGGTCGACCCGCTCGTCCGCCGGGCGGCGGCCTGCATGGCGGCCGAGCTCGCCGACCGACTCACCAGGGCGCGGCCGTCCGGGGCCTACTACCGGGCGCTGACCGAGCTGGGCGCCGAAGTGGCGACCGGACGGTTCGCGCCGACCGCCGCCAGTGTGGAGCTCGCGGCCGCGACGCGATGACACGCCACGCACCCTGAGGTGGCTAAGGGTCCTGCCAGGGTTCGGCTCGGGAGATCTCCCGATGCGGCGGCTGCTGCCTTACCGCGAGCCTGGCGATCGTGACCTCGACGACCGTCCGGATGGCACCGGCCCGCCCGCAGCCACTGCGGGAGCTGGCGCTGCTCGCCGCGCTGTACGTGGCGTACAGCGCCGCCCGTCTGGTCGCCGACGCGGACCTGGGCACGGCGACGACGAACGCCCGCGCCCTGCTCGACGCGGAGGCGGCCCTGCACCTCGACGTCGAGCGCTGGGCCAACACCGCGCTCGCCGGGCTGCCGGACCTCGCCCTCCTCAGCAGCTTCTGGTACTCCCTGCTGCACTACGTGGTCACCCCGTCGGTGCTGGTCTGGGCCTATCGCGCCCACTCCGGCCGGTACCGATACGTCCGCAACGCCCTGGTGCTGGGCTCCGCCGCCGGGCTGGTGGGTTTCGCGCTCGTGCCCATGGCGCCGCCCCGACTCCTCCCGGGGTACGTCGACACGCTGGCCGCGACGTCGGACCAGGGCTGGTGGGGCTCCGACGCCAGCGCGCCGCGCGGGCTCGGGAGCCTGACCAACGAGCTCGCCGCGATGCCGTCGCTGCACGTCGGGTGGGCCCTGTGGTGCGCCTGGGTCGTGTTCCTGTGCACCCGCAACGTCTGGGTTCGCACGGCCGGCGTGGTCTACGTGACCGGCACCGTCGTGGTTGTCGTCGCGACGGCCAACCACTATGTCCTCGACGCCGTGGCAGGCGCGGTCGTGATCGCTCTGGGCGCCCTGGCGTCAGCCCGACTGCGGTCGCCAGCCCGGGCCGCGCACGACGAAGGACCAGCGCGCCCGCCACGACGGCGAGCTGCCGAGGTCGCGCACGATGGCGGCGTACTCGTGGAAGGCCACGACGAGCGGGTTGTGCGACCGCAGGTTCCTGGTCAGTCCGTAGACGACTCGCTCGCCCTCGGCCTCGAAGGTGCGGAACAGGCGGTCCCAGACGACGAGGATGCCGCCGTAGTTGCGGTCGAGGTAGGCCGCGTTGGAGCCGTGGTGCACCCGGTGGTGCGACGGCGTGTTCATGACCAGCTCGACCGGCCGCGGCAGCTTGTCGATGCGCTCGGTGTGCAGGAAGAACTGGTAGACCAGGTTGACCGACTGCTGGAGCAAAATCATCCACGGCGGGAAGCCCAGCAGGGCCAGCGGCAGCCAGAACGGCAGCGCGCCGAACGGCGTCCAGGTCTGGCGCAGGGTCGTGGAGAAGTTATAGCGCTGGCTCGAGTGGTGCACGACGTGGCTGGCCCACAGCAGCCGCACCTCGTGGTGCGCCCGGTGGTACCAGTAGTAACAGAGGTCGTCGAGGAAGAAGATCACGATCCAGGCCGCGGGATGGCCCGGGTCGACGCGTAGCGGGGTCAGCAGGTACGCCCCGGAGTAGACCGCGAGCGCCAGGGCCTTGTAGCCCAGGCCGACGACGACGCTGCCGAGTCCCATCGTCAGGCTCGTCGCGGTGTCGCGCAGGTCGTAGCCGACCTCGTCGTCGTCGGGCGCGAGCCACAGCGACGCGACCTCGATGGCCACGAACAGCAGGAAGAACGGTGCAGCGACGAGGATGAGCTCGATCACGGGGCACCCCTGGGGGTCGGGTCGTGCGTCGGGTCCGGCTCATCGCCCAGCGACGTTGCGGTGGCGGGTGCAGTGGCCGGCATGAACCGGCCGACCGCGACGAGCGCCGCGGTGAGGATCCGGTGGGCGACCGCCGCTGCGGACTCGGCGTCGCCCCGGGCGACGGACTCGGCGAGCTCGAGGTGGCCCGCGACGTCGGTGCGGTCCTCGTCGAGCACCTCGTCCATCAGCGCGGCGTGCGCGTCGATGACCTGGAGCAGGCTGTTGTAGGCCAGCCGGAACGCGATGTTGTCCGCGGCGTCGACGAGGTCGGCCCAGAAGCCGCGGTCGGCCTCACGCCCGGACCGCAGCCGCTCGGCCCGGTAGCCGCGCCCGGCGGCCAGGATCCGCTCCCGCGCCGACTCGTCGGCGCGCACCGCGGCGAGCCTGGCCACCTCCACGCCGATGACCCGCCGCATCTCCAGGCCGGAGCGGAGCACCTCGGCCTCGGGCCCGTCCGGGCCGTCGACCAGGTGCGGCAGCAGGTCGAGACCGGCACTGCGGCGGAAGTCCAGCACCCGGGTCGCCCCACCCTGCGCCACCTCGACCAGGCCGGCCTGTTCCAGCCGCTTGAGCGCCTCCCGCACCGCGTGCCGGTTGACCCCGAACGTCTCCGCGAGGGTGCGCTCCGGTGGCAGCGCCTCCCCCGGCGCGACCTCCCCGGTCACGACGGCGGCCCGCAGCTGGGCGAACACCGCGGCGGAGACGGGCTGACGGCGGACCGGGACGAACGGCACCGCGCCAGGCTAGGGCGGAGCGGACTGATGGTCAACTGGTTGGACCAGTCGCTCGTCGAGCAATGACACGATGGGCCCGATGTCGTATCGGATCTGCTTCGTCTGCACGGGGAACATCTGCCGTTCGCCCATGGCCGAGGTGGTCATGCGCCGCCTCGTCCTCGACGCCGAACTGGCCGGCGCCGTCGAGGTCGACTCCGCGGGCACCGGCAGCTGGCACGTCGGCGACGGAGCGGACCACCGTGCGCTCACGACGCTGGCGGACGCGGGCTACGACGGCAGCAGGCACCGGGCGCGGGTCTTCGACCGGCGATGGTTCGCCGAGCGCGACCTCGTCGTCGCCCTCGACCGCGGGCACCTGCGCGAGCTGCACGCACTGGCCGCCGACGACGAACGCGGCAAGGTGGTGCTCCTGCGCAGCTTCGCCGACGGGACGGGCGGCTCCGGCCTCGGTGCCGACCTCGATGTCGCCGACCCCTACTACGGCGGTCGCGACGACTTCCTCGCCGTGCTGGAGCAGGTCGAGACGGCGTGCCGCGGCCTGCTCGCGCGGCTCGCCCGCGACGGCGTCGTCGCCCCGGCCCGACCATGACGGCCTCGGCGGCCGGCGAGCCGCGCACCTACCGCAAGTCCCGATCAGGTGCGCCCAGCGGCTTCTTCGCCGTGGAGGCGGCCGGTCTGGCCTGGCTGGGAGAGGCCACACCGACCGGGGGCGTGCCGGTCGCCGAGCCGGTCGAGGTGCGCGCGGACGGCATCGTTCTCGCCTACGTCGAGCAGACCCCCCCGTCCACCGCGCACGCCGAGTCCTTCGGTCGTTCGTTGGCGGCCACCCACCGGGCCGGGGCACGCCACCACGGCTGCCCACCCGGGGACTGGGACAGTGACGGCTTCATCGCCACCCTCCGTCTGCCGCACCTGCGGGCGCCGGGCGAGGGCTCGTGGGCCGGCTTCTACGCCAAGCACCGGGTGCTCCCGTTCGCCCGCGCGGCCGGGCTGGACCGCGATCCGGCGGTACGGCGACTGTGCGACCGCCTGCTCGCCGGCGACGAGGACCTCACCGGCCCGCCCGAGCCGCCGGCCCGGCTGCACGGCGACCTGTGGTCGGGCAACGTGCTGTGGTCGGCGAACGGCGCGGTCCTCGCCGACCCGGCCGCGCGCGGCGGGCACCGGGAGACCGACCTCGCCATGCTGGCCCTGTTCGGGCTGCCCCACCTCGACCGGATGATGGCGGCCTACGACGAGGCGTGCCCGCTGGCCGAGGGCTGGCGGGACCGGGTCGCGCTGCACCAGGTGCACCCGCTGCTCGTGCACGCCGCACTCTTCGGCGGCGGCTACGGCCGCCAGGCAGTCAGCGCAGCCCGGCGCTACGTCTGATCAGCCGCCGCGCAGCGTCGGCTTCAGCGCGTCGAGCACCGTCGGGTCCTCGATGGTCGAGGGCACCGGCTCGTCCCTCCCCGCAGCGATCGCGCGCAGCGACCGGCGCAGGATCTTCCCCGACCGGGTCTTCGGCAGTCCGGCGACGACGTCCACGTGCTTGAACGACGCCACCGCGCCGATCTCGTCGCGAACCATCTGCACCAGCTCGGCGCGCAGGTCGTCCGGGTCGACGTCGACGCCGGCTTTGAGCACCACCAGCCCACGCGGGATCTGCCCCTTGAGGTCGTCGTGCACGCCGATCACGCAGCACTCGGCGACGGCCGGGTGGCTGGCCACCACGGCCTCCATCGACCCGGTCGAGAGGCGGTGCCCGGCCACGTTGATGACGTCGTCGGTGCGGCCCATCACGTACAGGTAGCCGTCCTCGTCGACGTACCCGCCGTCACCGGTCAGGTAGTAGCCCTCGAAGTGCGAGAGGTATGACGACACGAACCGCTCGTCGTCG
>DASVBQ010000025.1:0-7274 GCA_036375795.1 Actinomycetes bacterium | reverse complement strand
GAGGACGACGTCCGGGTCCGCCCGGCGCGCCGGTCCCGTCCGCGGACGAAGGAGCGGCCCACTCACGAGCACGCGGTCACCGGGGTGGTCGTCACGGTCGACCGTGGACGCTGCACCTGCCGTGTCGACGACCACGAGGTGGTCGCGATGAAGGCCCGCGAGCTGGGCCGGCGCAGCGTCGTCGTCGGCGACCGGGTCGGGCTCGTCGGGGACGTGAGCGGGCTGCCGGACGCCCTGGCCCGCGTCGTGCGGGTCGAGCCGAGGATCTCGACGCTGCGCAGGACCGCCGACGACACCGACCCGGTGGAGCGGGTCATCGTGGCCAACGCCGACCAGCTGGTCATCGTCACGGCGCTTGCCGACCCGCCACCACGGACCCGGCTGATCGACCGGTGTCTCGTCGCCGCCTACGACGCCGGCCTCTCGCCGCTGCTGTGCCTGACCAAGAGCGACCTCGCGCCACCGGACGACGTGCTCGAGACCTACCGCGCGCTGGACATCGACCATGTCGTCGTCCGACGAGACCAGCCGCTCGACGACCTGCGGGCACATCTGCGGGACCACACCAGCGTCCTCGTCGGGCACTCCGGAGTCGGCAAGTCGACGATGGTCAACGCGCTGGTCCCCGGCGCCGACCGGGCGATCGGCCGGGTCAACCTGGTGACCGGGCGCGGACGACACACGTCGTCGTCGGCCATCGCCCTCGAGCTCCCCGGCGGCGGGTGGGTGATCGACACCCCGGGCGTGCGCAGCTTCGGCCTGGCGCACGTGGACCTCGCTCGCGTCATCCACGCATTCCCCGACCTCGCGGCCGGCACGTCGGAGTGCCCGCGTTCGTGCACCCACGACGAGCCGGAGTGCGCCCTGGACGCCTGGGTGGCGACCGGTCACAGCGACCCGGCCCGGCTGAGCTCGCTGCGGCGGCTGCTGCGCAGCCGAGAGCTCGACGAGGACGTCTAGGTCGTCGGCGGGGTCACTTGCAGGCGTCGGAACCGATGGTGCAGCTCCACACTGCGGTCGTGCCGAGGTGTCCGGCTCGCACCACGAACCCGGTAGCCGCCCCGGCGGCGACCACGGCGAGCACCGCCACGGCTGTCACCGCCGCGCCGGTGCTGCGCCGCCGCGTCATGACCACGAGAGCTGCGGCGAGCACCCACAGGGCCAGGGTCGGCCAGATCACGAGATTGCCGAGCTCGGCGTGATCGTCGATCTGACGCGCCACGACGCCGCCGGCGTCGATGCGTTCCTGCAGCTTCTTGCCGCTGCGGGTGGCGACCGGCACCATCACCAGCCCGGCCGTCGCGACAAGCAGCACCAGGACGCCGAAACGAGCCCGCCATCGCGGCACGATCGCAATGGCCGCAACACCGAGAGCGGCCAGCGGGACGAGCACGACCACGGCGTGCACGACGAGCGCATGAACCGGCAGGCCCAGAACCGTGTCGAACATGGCGCGGTGCCCGGCGCAGCCCTGGCGCCGGATCCTTCCTGACAGGCGGGCGGAGATCGTCTACCGGTCACAGTGCCACCGACGGCGCCTCGACACGATCACATCGGGGTCACACCTCGACGGTTCCGCCGATCCGCCAGTAGCTGCCGCTCTCCCGCGCCAGGAACGACTCGTCCACGAGATGTCGGCGGAGGGCGGCCACGTCGTCGTGGAAGGCCGACAGCATGGCGTTGACGTCACGCTCCGAGTAGCGGACACCCGGCTCGAAAACCAGCGCGATCCGGTCGAGGACGACCAGTCGTTTCGACCGGGCGGAGGGCATCCGTTCCAGCCGGCCGTCGGGCATGAACGCACGCAGCACCGCCGCGGCCCTGGCGTCGACGGTGCCGTGGTCGACGTACTCGCGCCGAGCTGCCGACGCAACGGCTGCGTCGCGCAGAGCCTGCGGGCACGCCACCCACCGGTCGCCCTCACGACTCACCAGTCCGACGGACTCCAGGGTCGCGAGGCTCTTGAGGACCTCGCGCTCGCGCAGACCCGCCTGCGACGCGGCCTCACCGGTGGTCGCGGCACCGAGCAGGACGGCGGCGAACGCGCGCAGCCTCGACTCCTCGGCCAGGGCCCCCAGCAGGTCGCTTCCCGTCACCCGCGGCAATCTACGACGGCGAGGTCAGCCTGTCAGTCGGCGGCGGCGTCGATCGTCGCGTCGATCTCCGCGGCCCGCGCAGCGTCCTCGGCACGGAACCGGGCGGACCTCTCCACCTCGTCGGCGAGGTCCTCGTCGGCCTTCATCAGGCTGTCCAGGTCGACCCCTGCCATGTCCAGGACGCCGATGTCGGCGTACGCCTTCTGCACGCGCTCGCTCCACAGCCCGATGTCCTTGACGCAGGGCACGATCCGGCTGAACAGCAGCGAACGGAACCCCTGCATGAGCGGCGAGGTGTCCACGGCCTGCATGCAGTCGTCGACGTCGAAGCCGAGCGTCTCCCACACCTCCTGGCCACGGAACCGGTCTCGCATCAGGTAGCAGCCCTCGATGACGAAGTCCTCGCGCTCGGCCCGCTCGGCGTCGGTCAGCTGCGCGTAGTAGTCCCGCAGTGCGAGCCGGCCGAACGCGACGTGCCGTGCCTCGTCCTGCATCACGTAGGCCAGGATCTGCTTCGGCAGCTCGACCGTCGTCATGTCCCGCAGCACGCCGAAGGCGGCCAGTGCGAGACCCTCGATGAGCACCTGCATCCCGAGGTAGGGCATGTCCCAGCGAGAGTCGGACAACGTGTCGTCGAGCAGCGCCTTGAGGTGGACGTTGATGGGGTACAGCAGGCCGACTTTCTCCTGCAGGAACCGCGCGTACGTCTCGGCGTGCCGAGCCTCGTCCATCGTCTGGGTCGCCGCGTAGAACTTCGAGTCCAGGTCGGGCACAGACTCGACGATGCGCGCCGAGCAGATCATCGCCCCTTCCTCGCCGTGCAGGAACTGGCTGAACTGCCACGCGACGGAGTGCTTGCGCACCTCTGCGACATCACCCGCCCCGAGCTTGCGCCAGGTGTCCGAGCCGTAGATGGGGATGGTCTCGACCGGCATCCCCAGCGGGTCCTCCGGGTCGATGTCGAGCGACCAGTCGATGCGCTTCGTGGAGTCCCACTGCTTGTCCTTGCCCTTCTGGTAGAGCGAGAGCAGCCGGTCCCGGCCGCCGTCGTACTCCCAGCTGAACCGGGCGGCACCGCGCATCTCGACGTCCCACGTCGCGATGTCGGCCGGCACGGCGTACAGGTCGTGGGTGGTCACCAGGTGCTCCTCAGGAGGATCGGGTCAGACGGTCAGCAGACGACGGACGACCGTCTCGACGTGCGCGACGGTGGTCTGGGTCGCCTCGGTCGGCACGACGAGGTGCGAGACCCCGAGGCGGACGGCGAGCTCGGCAACCCACCGGGACTCACCCTCGTCCAGCTCGGGCCAGCGAGCGGTCAGCGCGGCGACGAGACCGTCGCGCAGGGCGAGCACGACGGCTCCGGACCGGGTGGTCAGCATCGGCAGCAGGTCGCCGGCGTCATCGACCAACGCTGCCTTCACGAGTGGGTTGCCGGCGGCCTCGGCCAGCGCCCAGCCGACCGCTGCGGCGACGGCAGCGGCCGGGTCGGTCACCGAGCGGTCCGCAACCGTGGCGACCGCCCCCTGCAGCAGCCGGTCGGCCTCACGCAGCGCCAGCGCCTGGACGAGCCCGTCCTTGCTGCCGAACTCGTTGTAGAGGGTCTGCCGGCTGACCCCGGCGACCGTCGCGAGGTCGGCCATCCGTGCGTCGTGCCACTGCCCGGCGACCGCGACCTGCGCCGCGGCATCCAGGAGACGGTCCCGCACGGACTTGACACCAGGCGCCGCCATGTCAAGCGATCCTTGACACGAAGACTCCTCGTGTCAAGGGCAGTGCCGGAGGCGGGTCAGGCTTCGGCGGCTACCCGCCGGGTGCCGAGACGCATCCGCAGGCGTGCGCGGTGCTTGTCGATCGCGCGGGTGTGGTGGAGGTACTCCGGCCACTTCGACGCCGGGTGGGCCAGCCAGGCCTCGCAGACCGACAGCGCCGGCCCTGGCTCGTCCGCGCGCTCGAGGAGCACCGCGGCGCGGTCGTACGTGTAGGGGGTGTCCGCCTCGACCGCGATGCCGTGCAGGAGCGTCTCGAGCTCGCGCAGCTCTGGTCGCGGCAGGTGGGCGGCGAGCTTGGCGGCCAACGGCGTCCCGGAGAGCGTCCAGCCGTCGATGCTGAACCGCGGCACGGGGATAGCGGCCGGCACGATCTCTGCCGGCACCTCGCGTCGGCGGAACAGCCCCATGTCGTCCCCCAACTTCTCGGATGCCGGAGCACTCGAAGTATGCGGCGCTGCGAGGCCCGCCCACCAGAGACTTGTACGGTTCGTTACATGACGGCGTACGACGACGACCTTCGTTTGGCGCACGTCCTCGCCGACACTGCCGACTCCATCACGGTCTCGCGGTTCCGCGCCCTCGATCTCGTCGTCGAGACGAAGCCGGACCTGACGCCCGTCTCGGACGCGGACAAGCGGGTCGAGGACGCGATCCGCTCGACCCTGAGTCGGGCACGGCCGAGGGACGCGATCACCGGCGAGGAGACCGGGTCCACCGGGCACGGGCCGCGCCGCTGGGTCGTCGACCCCATCGACGGCACCAAGAGCTATGTCCGCGGCGTGCCGGTCTGGGCGACCCTGATCGCGCTGCTGGACGGCGACGAGGTGGTCGCCGGGCTCGTGTCGGCGCCTGCGCTCGGCCGCCGCTGGTGGGCCGGCGCCGGGTCCGGCGCCTACACCGGAAAGAGCCTCTCGTCGGCGACCCGGCTCACCGTGTCGAAGGTCGACCGGCTCACCGACGCGTCACTGTCGTACTCCAGCCTGTCCGGCTGGCACGACCTGGGTCGCGAGGACGCCTTCCTCGGCCTGACCCGTGACATCTGGCGGACCCGGGCCTACGGCGACTTCTGGTCGTACATGCTCGTCGCCGAGGGCGCGGTCGACATCGCCGCCGAGCCGGAGGTGGCCCTGCACGACCTGGCGGCCCCGTCGATCGTGGTCACCGAGGCGGGCGGTCGCTTCACCGACCTGGACGGCACCCCAGGCGCCGCGGGCGGCAGCGCCGTCGCGACGAACGGCCTTCTGCACGACGAGGTGGTCCGGCGGCTGTCGGCCTGACCCGTCAGGTCGCCGTCGCAACGAGGTCGGCCGCCGGCTCGGTCCGGCGCAGGTTGCGCACGCTGGGCACCAAGAGTGCGGAGAGCGTCGCGATCAGCACCACGACGCCGCACCCGACGATGGTGGCCTCGACGCCCGCCTCGGCCGAGATCGGCCCGGCCAGCATCTGCCCGACCGGGATGAAGACCAGCGACCCGAACCAGTCGTACGCGTAGACGCGGCTCAGCTTGTCCTCCGGGACGTTGGACTGCATCGAGACGTCCCACGCCACGGCGAACGTCTCGATGCCGAGGCCGGCGAGGAACGCGACGACGACGAGCGCCACCACCTGCGGCCGAAGTCCGAGGACGAGCAGCAGCGGCGCCTGCAGCAGCACGGCCGCCGTCCCGACGTACAGCGGGCGGCTCCACCGGCTGCGCAGCGCGAAAAGGCCGCCGGCGAGCATGCCCACCGCCTGGGCGGCGAGCACGACGCCCCAGGCGGCGCGGCCGATGGTCTCGTCGGCGACGACCGGACCGAGCGTCTGGAAGCCCGCGGCGTGCGCGGCGTTGACGAAGGCGAACACCACGACAATCACCCACAGCCAGGTCCGGCTGCGGAACTCGGTCCAGCCCTCGCGCAGCTCGTGCAGCACGTTGCCCGTCGACACCCGGTCCGAGCGGGGCAGGGGGAGCCGGGCCAGCAGGACCGCACCCATCAGGTAGAGCCCGGAGTCGAGGGCGAACGCCAGGCCCGATCCGAAGACGGCCACCAGCAGGCCGCCGCCGGCAGCGCCGGTGATGAACGCGAGGTTGTGTGCCAGCCGGAGGAGGGCGTTCGCCGGCTGCAGCTGGTCGGCCGGGACCGTCTGCGGCGTCAGGCCGGAGGCGGCCGGGAAGAGGAAGGCGCTGGCCGCGCCGTTCACGACCTCGATGGCCGCCAGCGTCCAGATCTCCGCCGACCCGGTCAGTAGCAGCACGGCGACCAGCGCCTGGGTGCCGGCGCCGACCAGGTTCGCCGCGACCAGGACCAGGTGCCGCGGCAGCCGGTCCGCGATCACCCCGCCGAACAGGATCAGCAGCACCAGCGGGACGGCCCGGCAGGCCAGGACGAACCCGAGCTGTGAGGGCGAACCGCCGAGGTCGAGGACCGCGAAGGCGAGGGCGATGGGTGCCACCGCGTGCGCCAGGTTGTCGGCCAGCCGGCCGAAGAGGAGCAGCCGGAAGGCGCGGAACGACAGCGGCTGCAGCGCCGCACGCCAGGTCACGAGTCGTCCCCCATCTCGAACAGCGCCGTCGACACGCTGACGTGCAGCGTGCCCGGCGCGCGGACCGGCGCCGCCGCCAGGTGCAGGTCACGCACCGCGGACGCGACGCGCGCGACCGCGTCGGCCCACACGTCGGCCGGCACCCAGAGCTCAGCGTCGCTGCTGGTCGCCCTGGCCCCCGTCACCCGGCGCCGGGTCGCGCGGCGGACCAGCTCGGCGGCCATCGCCTGGTAGTAGATGGCTGCCTCCGCGGCGTCGGACGCGGCGCCGGCCGGAGCATCGAGGTCGTAGCGGTACCGCTTGGCCCGCCCGCCCCTGATCGACTCCTCCCCGGCCCCGACCAGCAGGCCGGCGTCGCTGAGCAGCCGCAGGTGGTAGCTCGCGTTGGCGTGCGTGAGGTCCAGCTCACGGGCCACCTCGGCGGCCGACATCGCCGAGCCGGTCAGCAGCGACAGCATGCGCAGGCGCAGCGGGTGCGCCATCGCCCGCAGCGCGGCGACCTGGGCCGGGTCGGCAACTCCCGAAGACATGTTGGGGAGTCTGCCCGCACCGGCGCACGACTGTCAAACACCCCTTGGGGGGTCACGTTGTGGACGCCCCCGCACCAGACACGCCGTCGGGCCGGTGTGTCGGCGTCCACAAAGGGGATCGGGGCTAGGAACGGAGGCGGCGAGTGGCGGCGAGGACGGCCGGGCCGGCCAGCACGGCGGCGAGGTCGAACCACCCGTAGCCGCCGGCGGCACCGGAGGGCGGGTTGCCGATCGCGACGATGCCGGTCGGGTCGCGGGGCTGCCACTCCCAGGTGCCCAGCCAGGTGCCGAGCAGCTCGAGGTAGGTCACGACGACGAACGCGCCGACGTAGAGCGGGCGGGACCGCCCCCAG
>DASVBQ010000275.1:0-5648 GCA_036375795.1 Actinomycetes bacterium | reverse complement strand
GCCTCGACGTCGCCGGTGCTGCGCGTCACCAGGTCCCCGGTCCCGGCGCGCTCGACCGTGGACAGCGGCAGCGACAGGACGCGGGCGAGGTAGCGCTCTCGCAGCTGGGCGAACACGGTCTCGCCCAGCACGAAGCCGGTGCGCCGGGCCCACCAGGTGAGTACGGTCTGCGCCGCGAGGGCGAGGGCGAGCAGCAGGGCCAGCCGGTCCAGGTGGGCCTCGGTGGTGCCCTGGCGGACCGACTCGACGATGTCGCCGAGCAGCCGCGGACCGACCAGGGCGGCGGCTGCCGCCAGGGCGTTGAGGACCAGCATGCGGGCCAGCAGGCGCCGGTGCTCGGCAAGCAACGTCCGGGCCTGGGCGCGGACCTGGGTCGACGTCGCGACCGGCAGCGTCCGGCGCGTGCTCACTGGTCCTCTCCTCTCGTCACGGTGTCCCGGTAGCCGGGATGCTCGGCCAGCAGGTCGCGGTGGGTGCCGCGGGCCACGACCCGACCGGCCAGGACGTACGCGACGTCGTCGCACCGGTCCAGCAGCAGGGGGCTGGCGGTCGTCACCACGGTGGTCCGGGTGCCGTCGGCGTGCCGGGCGGTGCGAAGTCGCTGGGCGACCTGGACCTCGGTGTGGGCGTCGACCGCGCTGGTCGGCTCGACCAACACCAGGACCTCCGGGTCGGCAAGGATCGCCCGGGTCAGGGCGAGCCGCTGGCGCTGGCCGCCGGAGAAGCCGCGCCCCGCCTCGTCGACCTCCGCGTCCAGCCCCTCGGGCAGGGCATCCAGGACGTCCTCGGCGGCGGCCACGTGCACGGCCGCGAGCAGGTCGGCGTCACCGGCGCTGCGCGCCCACGGGTCCAGCTCGTCGCGCAGCCCGCCGGTGAACAGCCGCGGCTCTGCCTCCGACACGAGGACCCGTCGGCGCACCGTGGCGAGCGGCAGGTCCCGCAGCCGGGTGCCGCCGAGGTTCACCCGGTCGTCGTCGGTCAGGCGGCCCAGCCGGTGCGCGATCGCCGCGGACTCGTCCGGGTCGGCGCTGACGACGGCCGTCATGGTCCCGGGCTCGACGACGAGACCGGAGACCGGGTCGGCGAGGGGGACGTCGTGCGGCGGCTCGGCCAGGGCCATCGGCGGGTCGGCGATCGCCGGCTCGGTGCGAAGGATCGCGACGATCCGCCGGGCACCGACCAGTGACCGGGTCATCTTGTCGGCCGCCTCGACGGCCGTGCGGATCGGGACGACGAGGAAGAACGCGTAGCCGTAGAACGCGACGACGTCGCCGACGTCGATGGCACCGGAGAGGGCGAGCCGGGAGCTGAGCCAGGTGACCAGCACGAGGAAGATGCCCGGCAGCAGCACCTGGGCCGAGTCGAGCGTCGCCTGGGGGCTGGCGACGTGCAGCCCGGCGCGGCGGAGCTGGGCGGACCGGTCCCGGTAGCGGGCGAGGAACGCGGGCTCGCCGCCGATCCCGCGCAGGACGCGCAGGCCGGCCACGGTGTCCGCGCCCAGCGCGGTGAGCTTGCCGGCCACCTCGCGCTGGGTGTGCTGGCGGCGCTGCAGTGGGCGCAGCAGCGGGCCGAGCAGCAGCACCATCGCCGGGACGCCCAGCAGGACGACGAGGCCGAGGGTCACCGACGTGCTGAGCAGGATGACCGCCACCACCGCGTACGACACGATCGCGCCGGCGAGACGGGCGGTCACGTCGAACGCGCCGCCGATGTGCAGGGCGTCGTTCGTCGCCGCGGACACGATCTCGCCGGTCGGCAGCCGGCGCCGGATCGCGACGCCCACCAGCGCGCTGTGCCGGCCGAGCAGCTGCATCGCCCGGAACGACGCCTGCAGCCAGTTGTCGACCGCGACCCGGTGTCGCAGCACGCCGAAGACCGCCTGGGTCAGTGCGAGAGACATGACGACAGCGGACCACCGGGCGGCAGTGCCGAGGTCCTGCTGGGCGACGCCCTCCTGCAGGCCCCGGCCGATCGCGGCCGGGACGAGTGCCTGGGAGACCATCCACACCACGCCGAAGACCACGCCGGCCGCGAGGGTGCGCCACTGCTGCCGGCCGGTCCAGAGCAGGTACCGGCCGGGTGACCGGAGGTCCGGCTGTCCCGGGTCGGGGAAGGGGAGGTGGCGCACGTTGATCGACAGTACGGCCCAGGGGCCTGATGAATAAACCGGTTTCCGGGGCGCCCCTAGACTCGGTGGCGTGACCGCAGAGGGGCCCGAGACCGTCCTTGTCGTCGACTTCGGTGCGCAGTACGCACAGCTGATCGCGCGTCGGGTCCGGGAGGCCCGGGTCTACAGCGAGATCGTCCCGCACACCATGCCGGTGCAGGAGATGCTCGCCCGCAAGCCTGCCGCGATCATCCTGTCCGGCGGTCCGTCGTCGGTGTACGCCGAGGGCGCGCCGTCGGTCGACCCGGCGATGTTCTCGGCCGGCGTTCCCGCCTTCGGGATCTGCTACGGCTTCCAGGCGATGGCCCTGGCTCTGGGCGGCACCGTCGCGCGGACCGGCAGCGCGGAGTTCGGCCGGACCTCCCTGGAGGTGCTCGGTGCGGACCCGACCCTCTTCCACGGCCTGCCGCGGGAGCAGTCGGTGTGGATGTCGCACAACGACGCGGTGTCCGAGGCCCCCGAGGGCTTCACGGTGGTGGCGCGCACGACGGACACGCCGGTCGCGGCGTTCGAGGACGACTCGCGCCGGCTGGCCGGTGTGCAGTTCCACCCCGAGGTGCTGCACAGCGAGCACGGCCAGGCGGTGCTCGAGCACTTCCTGTACGAGGTCGCCGGGCTGCAGCCCACCTGGACCATGACGAACGTCATCGAGGACCAGGTCACGGCGATCCGCGCGCAGGTGGGCGACAAGCGGGTCATCTGCGGGCTGTCCGGCGGAGTGGACTCGGCAGTCGCCGCGGCGTTGGTGCACCAGGCCGTGGGGGACCAGCTGACCTGTGTCTTCGTCGACCACGGGCTGCTGCGCAAGGGCGAGGCCGAGCAGGTGGAGCGCGACTTCGTGGCGGCCACCGGCGTACGCCTCAAGGTCGCCGACGCCGCGAAGCGGTTCCTGGACGCGCTCGCCGGCGTGACCGACCCGGAGCAGAAGCGCAAGGTGATCGGCCGGGAGTTCATCCGGGTCTTCGAGGAGGCCGCGCGCGAGGTCGTCGCGGAGGCGGGGGCCGAAGGGGAGTCGGTCGAGTTCCTCGTGCAGGGCACGCTCTACCCGGACGTCGTGGAGTCCGGCGGCGGCACCGGGGCGGCCAACATCAAGTCGCACCACAATGTCGGGGGGCTGCCGGAGGACCTGCAGTTCGCGCTGGTCGAGCCACTGCGCACCCTGTTCAAGGACGAGGTGCGTCGTGTCGGGCTCGAGCTCGGGCTGCCCGAAGCGATCGTGTGGCGACAGCCGTTCCCCGGACCGGGCCTCGGCATCCGCGTCGTCGGCGAGGTCACCCAGGAGCGGCTGGACGTGCTGCGCGAGGCGGACGCGATCGCGCGCGATGAGCTGACCCGTGCGGGTCTCGACCGGGAGATCTGGCAGTGCCCGGTGGTCCTGCTGGCCGACGTACGGTCGGTGGGCGTCCAGGGTGACGAGCGGACGTACGGCCACCCCGTCGTGCTCCGGCCGGTGTCGTCGGAGGACGCGATGACCGCCGACTGGACCCGCGTCCCCTACGACGTGCTGGCCCGGATCTCCACGCGCATCACCAACGAGGTCCGCGAGGTCAACCGGGTCACCCTCGACGTCACCTCGAAGCCCCCGGGCACCATCGAGTGGGAGTGAGCCCGGCTCAGCAGTGAGTAGTGACTCGGTCGAACTGGACGCTCGCGTCGCCGTTGGCGGTCTCCGTGGTGTGGTGATGCTCGTGCGGGAATGCCATCGCCTGTCGGCGGCCTTCGCGTCCACGTGGTTGGGATCGAGCGATCCGAGCCGGACCGCCCGGGCCACGTCGGCTGCTCAGGTCCCGGCGAGCTGCTCGACGACCGGACCGAGCCGGTCGAGGTCGCCGACGAGGAACGACGAGATGCCGAGGCGGTCACGCAGCTCGGTGAACTTCTCCACGAAGCGGTCGTGGGATCCGATGAAGACGTGCGGCGAGTCGATGACCTCCTGCACGGTGAGCTCGATCCCGCTGCGCTCCTTCATCGCTGCGACGACTTTCTCGGCCTCACCATCCAGGTCGTCGGTAACCGTGACGGGCCAGAACGACGGGTAGACGTTGAACGTCAGCTCGTCGAACCGCTCACCGGCCGCCGCCCGGACCCAGCCGATCTTCTCCTTGGTCGCCGCCCAGGTGAACGACCGCGGGTCCGGCCGGCCGCCGCGCAGGATCCGCGGCGCCAGGCCGACGGTCTGCGCCTCGCGCGCGGCCAGCTCCAGGGTGGCCCGGCCGCCACCGCCGATGAAGAACGGCGGGTGCGGCTGCTGCACCGGCTTCGGCTGCGCGTCGTAATCGGTGATCGTGTAGTGCTCACCGGTGAACGAGAACGGGCCGGCGCCGAAGCAGCCCTTGATGACGGTCACCGACTCGGCCAGTCGGGCCTGCCGGACTCGGATCGGGTCGAACGGCAGACCGATGGCGGCGTACTCGGACCCGTTCCAGCCGGCCCCGACCGCCACGTCGAGTCGGCCCTCGGACAGCGAGTCGAGCGTGGCCAGTTCCTGCGCGAGCACCGCGGGGTGGCGCAGGTCGTTGTTGTGCACGAAGGCGCTGATCCGGATCCGCTCGGTGAGCGCGGCGACGGCGGCCAGGTACGGCACCGGCGCCGGCTGGGCAACCAGGTGGTCCGGCAGCACGAACGCGGTGACGCCGAGGTCCTCCGCGGCCCGCGCCCGCTCGCCGAGCTCGCGTGCGCTAGACACGTCGAACGCGTCGGCCAGGAACGTGAAGGGCCTCGTCATGCGGAAGATAGTGCCGAATCGCCGGGACATCCTGGCTGCGAGGGGTTGGCGTACGCCGGCGACGATCTCATCGGGAACGCCACCATCCGTCCGCCTCCTCCCGGGTCGGCGACGACGACCGTGATCGTGTGCGTCTTCAGGCCGTTCCGACGGCGAGGCTACGGTCCCGAGTACCTGGCCGCGACGCTCGACCAGGCGAGTGGTATGGCGGCGCAGCGCATCGAGACGGTGGTGCTCGCCGCCAACACGGAGGGTCTCGGGTTCGCGCAACGGCGAGGCTTTGTCGAGACTGACCGGTACACGGTGGGCGACGGAGGCGGCGAGTACGTCGACATGGCGCTCACAGAGATGCCCACGTAGGCGCGATCATCCGTACGCTGGCCAGCCTGGCCCTACCCGGGCCGGAAAGGAGGTGCGGGCTTGGACGGCTACCGCTTCGTCGCCGATCTGGAGTCGGTGCACTGGGACGACCTCTCTCAGCTGTATCGAATCGCCCCCCTCGGCGAGAAACCGCCGGCGGCCCTCGCCACGGTGTTCGGCAACAGCATGTTCTGCTGCTTCTGCTACGCAGGGGACACGCTCGTCGGAGCGGGCCGAGCGCTGGCTGATGGCCTCGACTGCGCTTACATCGCCGATGTCGCGGTGCACCCGGACCATCAGGGGCGGGGCATCGGCCGGGAGACCATCCGAAGGCTCGTGGACTCCAGCCGCGGCCACAAGAAGATCATCCTGTATGCCAACCCTGGGTCCGAGCCC
>DASVBQ010000273.1:0-2374 GCA_036375795.1 Actinomycetes bacterium | reverse complement strand
CGACATCGACGAGGTCATCCAGGTGATCCGCACCAGCGACGACGCGGCCGCGGCCCGCGAGCGGCTGATGTCGGTGTTCGACCTCAGCGAGACCCAGGCCAACTACATCCTCGACATGCCGCTGCGCCGGCTCACCAAGTTCTCCCGGCTGGAGCTCGAGGCCGAGCAGGAGTCGCTGCGCGCCACGATCGCCGCGCTCACCGAGATCATCGAGTCGGACCGGCTGCTGCGGGAGACGGTGTCCGGCGAGCTGGCCGAGGTGGCCAAGAAGTTCGGGACGCCGCGCCGGACCGTGCTGCTCGAGTCGGCGGGGGTGCCCACCACCTCGGCCGTGCCCCTGGAGGTCCGCGACGACCCGTGCTGGGTGCTGCTCTCCTCCACCGGCCTGCTCGCACGGACGCTCACCGACGACCCGCTCCCGACCGAGGGGGGCCGGGCGAAGCACGACGTCGTCGTCTCCGTGGTCCGGGCCACCGCGCGCGGTGACGTAGCGGCGGTGACCAGCGCCGGGCGGATGGTCCGACTCGGCGTGCTGGACGTGCCGGCGGTGCCCGCGACCGCGTCGGCTCCACACCTGTCCGGCGGAGCCCCGGTGTCGGAGTTCCTGTCCCTGGACAGGGACGAGCAGGTGCTCGGCCTGTGCTCGCTGTCGACCGAGGGCGCCGGGCTGGCGCTGGGCACGGAGCAGGGCGTCGTCAAGCGCGTCATGACCGACTACCCGCAGAACAGGGACAGCTGGGAGGTCGTCTCGCTCAAGGACGGCGACCGGGTCGCCGGGGCGGTCGAGCTGGGCGCCGACGACGACGAGCTGGTGTTCGTCACGAGCGACGCCCAGCTGCTGCACTTCCCGGCCTCCGCGGTGCGCCCCCAGGGCCGGGCCGCGGGCGGGATGGCGGGCGTCCGCCTGGCGACGGGCGCCCGGGTGGTGTTCTTCGGCACCGTCCCCGCCGACCAGGACGCCGCCGTGGTGACCGTCGCGGGATCGTCCTCGGCGCTGCCCGGCACCGACGCGGGCTCGGTCAAGGTGACGCCGTTCACGGAGTACCCCTCCAAGGGCCGCGGGACCGGTGGTGTGCGTTGCCACCGGTTCTTGCGCGGCGAGGACGTGTTGACCCTGGCCTGGGCCGGCACCGCTCCCCCGCGGGCTGCCGCCGCGACCGGCGTCGCGGTCGACCTCCCCGCGGCGACCGGCAAGCGCGACGGGTCCGGGGTGGCGGCGAGCCAGCCACTGGCGGCGGTCAGCGGCCCGGCGGTCGGGCGCTGATGCCGCCTGTCCGGCCCGCTCGCCGGCCCCGGCACCCGATGGGTCAGGCGGCGAAGCCCTCGGACAGGTAGGCGTCGAGGGCGGCGAAGCCCTGGTCGACGTACGTCGCGAAGTCCCGACCCTCGGGCGGCCAGCCGACCGCCGACAGCGGCGGCTGGTCCTCGGCCGGCAGCTCGGCCACCGGCGCCGCGCCGCGGCGGCTGGACCGGATGGCCCGCCGCACCCACAGCACCCCGGCGAGGTACGACGCCGTCAGGACGGTGAGCAGGAACAACATGCCTTCAGACATCGACCGCCAGAGCCCCGACCTTCAGCCCGGTTCCGGAATACGGACCGCCCGCGCCAGGCGAGTCGGGAAACGTCAGGCGTCGATGCTGTCGCGGTCGACCAGCGCCGCCCCCGCGACGAGGAAATCCCGGCGGGGTGCGACCTCGTTCCCCATCAGCAGCTCGAAGGCGTTCTCGGCGGCGTCGACGTCGCCGAGGGTCACCTTGCGCAGCATCCGGTGGCGCGGGTCCATGGTGGTCTCGGCCAGCTGGTTGGCGTCCATCTCGCCGAGCCCCTTGTAGCGCTGGATCGGCTCCTTGTAGCGCTTGCCCTTCCGCTGCAGCTCGGCAAGCGTCTTGCGCATCTGCACCTCGGTGTAGGTGTAGATGACGTCGTTCTTCTTGGCGCCGGCGTTGACGACCTCGATCCGGTGCAGCGGGGGCACTGCGGCGAAGACGCGCCCCTGCTCCACCATCGGGCGCATGTACCGGTAGAAGAGCGTGAGCAGCAGGCACCGGATGTGCGCGCCGTCGACGTCGGCGTCGGCCATCAGGATCACCCGGCCGTAGCGCGCTGCGGAGATGTCGAAGGTCCGCCCCGAGCCGGCGCCGATCACTTGGATGATCGCGGCGCACTCCGCGTTCTTGAGCATGTCCGAGGCAGAGGACTTCTGGACGTTGAGGATCTTGCCCCGGATCGGCAGCAGCGCCTGGTGCTCGGAGTCACGGGCCAGCTTGGCCGTGCCCAGCGCCGAGTCGCCCTCGACGATGAACAGCTCGCTGCGCTCGACGTCGTCGCTGCGGCAGTCGGCGAGCTTCGCCGGCAGCGACGAGGTCTCGAGGG
>DASVBQ010000268.1:0-5527 GCA_036375795.1 Actinomycetes bacterium | reverse complement strand
TGGGACGAGGCCGAGAACCGGCTGCACGCCCAGAAGGCGCTGCTCGCCTGGCTGCTGGAGCGGTCGCGATGAGCTTCACCCCACGACCTCGCTCGCTGCGCTCGCGATCCCGCGGGGGCCCCGAATGAGCCAGCAGCTCGCGACCAGCAGGACGGCCCGGCACCGCCGGATCGTCGAGCTGCTCGAGACCCGCCGGGTGCGCTCGCAGGCCGAGCTCGCCCGGCTGCTCGCGGACGACGGGGTGGCCGTGACGCAGACCACGCTGTCCCGCGACCTCGACGAGCTCGGCGCGGTGAAGATCCGCGACGCGGAGGGCGAC
The DNA here is from genome assembly GCA_036375795.1 of Actinomycetes bacterium. GTDB lineage: Bacteria > Actinomycetota > Actinomycetes > JACCUZ01 > JACCUZ01 > DASVBQ01. The sequence goes on along the minus strand of DASVBQ010000268.1, from coordinate 5,208 downwards.
CTCGTCTACGCCGTGCCGGCCGAGGGCGGGGACCCGACACCCCGGCTCGCGCCGGTCAACGGTGAGGGCGGCGCCCGGCTGTCGCGACTGGCCGCCGAGCTGCTCGTCTCGGCCGACGCCTCGGCCAACCTCGTCGTCCTGCGCACCCCGCCCGGGGCCGCGCAGTTCCTGGCCTCGGCCATCGACCGCGCTGCTCTGCCCGACGTCATCGGCACCATCGCCGGCGACGACACCGTCCTGATGATCTCGCGGGAACCCGCCGGGGGACCCGCCCTGGCCGAGCGGATGCTCGGCCTCGCACGCAGCACCCAGCCCAGCACCTAGAAGGAGCAGACCCCGCATGACCGAGCGCGTCGTACTCGCCTACTCCGGAGGCCTCGACACCTCCGTCGCCATCGGCTGGATCGCCGAGGAGACCGGGGCCGAGGTGATCGCCGTCGCCGCGGACGTCGGCCAGGGCGGCGAGGACATGACCATGATCCGCGAGCGAGCGCTCGCGTGCGGCGCGGTCGAGTCGCTCGTCCTCGACCTCAAGGACGAGTACGCCGGCGGCTACTGCCTGCCAGCACTGAAGGCGAACGCGCTCTACCTGGACCGCTACCCCCTGGTCTCGGCGCTGTCCCGGCCGGTCATCGTCAAGCACCTGGTGGAGGCCGCCCGCTACCACGGGGCGTCGATGGTGGCCCACGGCTGCACCGGCAAGGGCAACGACCAGGTCCGGTTCGAGGTCGGCATCGGCGCGCTGGCTCCGGACCTGCGGGTCCTGGCGCCGGTCCGCGACTCCGGCATGACCCGCGACAAGGCCATCGCCTTCGCCGAGGAGAAGGGGCTGCCGATCGACGTCACCAAGAAGTCGCCCTACTCGATCGACCAGAACCTGTGGGGCCGCGCGGTCGAGACCGGGTTCCTCGAGGACATCTGGAACGCGCCGATCGAGGACGTCTACGGCTACACCGCCGACCCCGCCGTGCCGCGTGAGCCGGACGAGGTCGTGGTGACCTTCGATGAGGGAGCGCCGGTGGCGATCGATGGCCGGCCGGTGACGATGCTCGAGGCCGTGCTGGAGCTGAACCGGCGCGCCGGGGCCCAGGGGGTCGGCCGGCTCGACCTGGTCGAGGACCGGCTCGTGGGGATCAAGAGCCGCGAGGTGTACGAGGCGCCGGGCGCGATCGCGCTCATCACCGCGCACCAGGAGCTCGAGAACGTCACCGTCGAGCGGGACCTGGCCCGCTTCAAGCGCACGGTGGACCAGCGCTGGGGCGAGCTGGTCTACGACGGCCTGTGGTTCTCCCCGCTGAAGCGGGCGCTCGACGGCTTCGTGGACGAGGCCAACGCGCACGTGAGCGGCGACGTCCGGCTCACGCTGCACGGCGGCCGCGCGGTCGTGACCGGCCGGCGCAGCGAGCAGTCGCTCTACGAGTACGAGATGGCGACGTACGACTCCGGGGACGTCTTCGACCAGACGCTGGCCAAGGGCTTCGTCGAGCTGTGGGGCCTGCCCAGCAGGATGGCCGCCCGCCGCGACCACCGCACCGGCCACGCGGGTGGCCCCGGCCAGCCCGACTGAGCCGAACCACCCACCCGCCCTGGTCCGAGTCGACCACGCATGGCAGGTCGGCAGCCGCTTCGCGAGGCGCGCATGCCTAGCATCGGGTCCGTACGACTCCCATACGTGGTCGATTTGCTGAGGAGCGGCGAGGGTTGTGAGTGACCAGATCGGCGGGGCGCCGACGCGGCTGTGGGGCGGACGGTTCGGCGGTGGGCCCAGCGAGGCGTTGGCCCGTCTCTCGGTGAGCGTCCACTTCGACTGGCGGCTGGCGCCGTACGACCTGGCGGCGTCCCGCGCGCATGCCCGCGTGCTGCACCGGGCCGGCCTGCTCACCGACGCCGAGCTGGCGTCGATGCTCGGCGCGCTGGACGACCTGGACGGCGCGGTCCGGGACGGTTCCTTCCGGCCCACCACCGAGGACGAGGACGTCCACACCGCGCTGGAGCGCGGCCTGCTCGAGCGGGTCGGCGCGCTGGGCGGCAAGCTCCGCGCGGGCCGCAGCCGCAACGACCAGGTCGCCACCGACCTGCGCCTGTTCCTGCGGGACGCGGCGCGGCTGGTCGTCGCCCGGGTCGCCGAGCTCGAGACGGCCATGGTCGGGCTGGCCGAGCGGCATCGCGGCACCCCCATGCCCGGCATGACGCACCTGCAGCACGCGCAGCCGGTGCTGCTGGCGCACCACCTGCTGGCCCACGTGCACGCCTTCAAGCGCGACGTCGAGCGGTTCCAGGACTGGGACGACCGCGCCGCGTTGTCGCCGCTCGGCGCCGGGGCGCTCGCCGGCTCGTCGCTGCCGCTGGACCCCGTGGCGGTCGCGACCGAGCTCGGCTTCCGGGCGCCGTGCGACAACTCGATCGACGCGGTGAGCGACCGTGACTTCGTGGCCGAGTTCTGCTTCGTCGCCGCCCTGCTGGGAGTGCACCTGTCGCGTCTCGGCGAGGAGCTGTGCCTGTGGGCGACGACGGAGTTCGGCTGGGTCGAGCTAGACGACGCGTACGCCACCGGCTCGTCGATCATGCCGCAGAAGAAGAACCCGGACGTCGCGGAGCTCGCCCGCGGCAAGTCCGGTCGCCTGGTCGGCAACCTGATGGCGCTGCTCACCACCCTCAAGGGGCTGCCGCTGGCGTACGACCGAGACCTGCAGGAGGACAAGGAACCGGTCTTCGACTCGGTGGAGCAGCTGCTGCTGGTGCTGCCCGCGATGGCCGGGATGGTCTCCACGCTCGGGGTGCGCGACGAGCGGCTCAAGGCTGCCGCGGCCACCGGTCACGCGCTCGCGACCGACGTCGCGGAGTGGCTGGTCCGGTCCGGCGTGGCCTTCCGCGACGCGCACGAGATCGCCGGCCGGCTGGTCCGGCACTGCGACGAGCACGGCCTCGAGCTCTGGGAGGTCGACGACGAGGGGTTGCGAGGGGTCGACGCGCGGCTCACACCGGACGTTCGGTCGGTGCTGTCGGTCCGTGGTGCGCTCGAGTCGCGCGCCACTCACGGCGGCACCGCACCTGTCCGGGTCGCCGAGCAGCTCTCGGCGCTCGCCGACGCGGCCCATGACCACGCGGCCTGGGCAGCCGGTGGCGACTGAGCCGCTGCTGTCGCCGACGTTCTTCGACCGGCCGGTCCTCGAGGTCGCTCCCGACCTGCTCGGCACGACGATCGAGCACCGGACCCCGGCCGGCACCGTCGCCGTACGCCTGACCGAGGTGGAGGCGTACGACGGTGAGACCGACCCCGGCTCGCACGCGTTCCGGGGGCGCACGCCCCGCAACGCGGTGATGTTCGGGCCACCCGGCCGGGTCTACGTGTACTTCACCTACGGCATGCACTGGTGCATGAACCTGGTGTGCGGCCCGTCCGGACAGGCGTCGGCGGTGCTGCTGCGGGCCGGTGAGGTCGTGTCGGGTCAGGAGCTCGCGCAGGAACGGCGGACGACCGCGCGCTCGGTGCGCGACCTGGCCCGTGGCCCGGCGCGGCTGACCATGGCACTGGCCGTGGACCGTTCCCACGACGGCGCGAACGCGACATCGAGGCGCTCGGCGCTGGCGGTCCGTGCGGGTGCGCCGGTCGACGCCACGCTGGTCCGCACCGGACCGCGGGTCGGCGTCGCCGGGGACGGTGCCGACCACCCGTGGCGCTTCTGGCTGGAGGGCGAGCCGACGGTGTCCGCGTACCGGCCGGCGGTACCACGTCGCCGACGCGTGTCCGCATCGGGCAGGCTGGGCACCTGACGTCCGTACGCCGAGAAAGGGCCCTCTTCGTGACTCCCGCCTCCGAGCTCCTCGACGACCTGCAGTGGCGCGGGCTCGTCGCCGTCAGCACGGACCTCGACGCCCTGCGCGAGGCCCTGGACGCGGGCTCGGTCACGTACTACTGCGGCTTCGACCCCACGGCGCCCAGCCTGCACATCGGCAATCTGGTGCAGATCCTCACGCTGCGGCGCCTCCAGCAGGCCGGGCACCGGCCGCTGGCCCTCGTCGGCGGCGCGACCGGGCTGATCGGTGACCCGGGGGGCCGCACCGCGGAACGGACGCTGAACACCAAGGAGACCGTCGCGGAGTGGGTCGAGCGGGTGCGTGCCCAGATCGAGCCGTTCCTGTCCTTCGAGGGCGAGAACGCGGCGACCATGGTGAACAACCTCGACTGGACCGCGTCGCTGTCGGCGATCGACCTGCTGCGCGACATCGGCAAGCACTTCCGGGTGAACAAGATGATCACCAAGGAGGCGGTCAGCGCGCGGCTGAGCTCCGAGCACGGCATCTCCTACACCGAGTTCAGCTACCAGATCCTGCAGGGCATGGACTTCCTGGAGCTCTACCGGCGCTACGGCTGCGTGCTGCAGACCGGCGGCAGCGACCAGTGGGGCAACCTCACTGCGGGCCTCGACCTGATCCACCGGGTGGAGGGGCGGTCGGTCCACGCTTTCGCCACCCCGCTGGTCACGAAGGCGGACGGCACGAAGTTCGGCAAGACGGCCTCGGGCGCGGTGTGGCTCGACCCGGACATGACCTCGCCGTACGCCTTCTACCAGTTCTGGGTCAACACCGACGACCGCGACGTCGTGAACTACCTCAAGGTCTTCTCCTTCCGCAGCCGTGAGGAGATCGAGGACCTCGAGAAGGCCGCGGCGGAACGGCCGGCAGCCCGGGAGGCCCAGCGCGCGCTGGCGGAGGAGCTGACCTCGCTGGTGCACGGCCAGGCCCAGCGGGACGCTGTGGTGGCCGCGAGCCACGCCCTGTTCGGGCGCGGAGAGCTGGGCGCACTCGACGGTGCCACGCTGGCCGCGGCCCTGGCCGAGCTGCCGAGCGCCTCCATGTCCCGTGACGAGGACGGGCGCTGGCCGTCGGTGGTGGACCTGATGGCCGCGACCGGCCTCTCGCCGAGCAAGTCGGCGGCGCGACGCGCGATCGCGGAGGGTGGGGCGTACCTGAACAACGCACGGGTGACCGACGAGGACGCCCGGCCGGCCGACGTCGACCTGCTCACCGGCCAGTGGTTGGTGCTGCGCCGCGGCAAGCGGAACCTGGCGGCGGTGCAGGCGCCGCCGGCGGACGCCGCAGCGGAATGACCCCGCGGCGGCCGGCGTTGGACCAGAGGAAGAAGGGCGTCAGGCCTCTGACCTGCAGATTTGCATTCGTGGCCGGGCCTGCATAATGTTCTCCACG
>DASVBQ010000264.1:0-8130 GCA_036375795.1 Actinomycetes bacterium | reverse complement strand
GACGGCGCCCTGCGCGCGTGCCGCGACAGCGACCCGGTGTCGCCGGCGAAGTCGGCCGGGCTGCGCACCGGCGACCGGGTGACGGACGTCGGCGGCACCACCATCACGACGTACGGCGACCTCGTCCGCACCATCCGGGCGACGCCGCCGGGGCCGGTCGAGGTCACCTACGTGCGCGACGGGGAGACCCGCACCACCACTGCCGACCTCGTCGCGACGCAGCGACCGGCCCTCGACGACGCCTCCGGCACCGGCGAGCTGCAGACCGTGTCGTCGATCGGGATCACGGTGCAGGCGCCCGAGCTGATCCTGGACTACGGCCCGGCCTCGGCCGTGGGGGGTTCCGCCTCCTTCCTGGGCGAGAGCGTGCAGCAGACGTTCCGGGCAGTCGCCGCGTTCCCGTCCAAGATCCCCAAGCTGTTCGACGCGATCAGCGGTGAGGAGCGCGACGCGGAGACGCCGATCAGCGTGGTCGGCGCCAGCCGGATCGGCGGCGAGGCGGTCGAGCTCGGCGCGCCGATCATCTTCCTGACGCTGCTCGGCGGGCTGAACGTCTTCATCGGTGTCTTCAACCTGTTCCCGCTGCTGCCGCTCGACGGCGGGCACGTCGCCGTCGCCTGGTTCGAGCGGGCCCGGTCGTGGCTCGCGGCCCGGCGCGGGCTGCCCGACCCGGGCCGGGTGGACTACAACAAGCTCCTGCCGATCACGTACGTCGTGATCCTGGCCTTCGGCGGGCTCACCCTGCTGACGCTCACGGCCGACATCGTGAACCCGATCACCCTGCAGTAGCAGCGGCGTCAGGGGCCCGTCACGCGGGGGATACTGGACGCATGAGCGTCAACCTCGGCATGCCGGAGACCCCCCCGAGGCCGCTGGCGACGCGGCGCGTCTCCCGGCAGATCGACGTCGGGGGGGTGCTCGTCGGCGGCGACGCGCCGGTGTCGGTGCAGTCCATGACGACCACCCCGACGACCGACATCAACGCCACCCTGCAGCAGATCGCCGAGCTCACCGCGTCCGGCTGCCAGATCGTGCGGGTCGCCTGCCCCAGCCAGGACGACGCCGAGGCGCTTCCGGCGATCGCCAAGAAGTCGCAGATCCCGGTCATCGCGGACATCCACTTCCAGCCGAAGTACGTGTTCGCGGCGATCGACGCCGGTTGCGCGGCGGTCCGGGTCAACCCGGGCAACATCAAGGCCTTCGACGACAAGGTCAAGGAGATCGCCAAGGCCGCCGGGGACGCCGGCGTCCCGATCCGCATCGGGGTCAACGCGGGGTCCCTCGACAAGCGGCTGCTCGAGAAGTACGGCAAGGCGACTCCGGAGGCCCTCGTCGAGTCGGCGCTCTGGGAGTGCTCGCTGTTCGAGGAGCACGGCTTCCGCGACATCAAGATATCGGTGAAGCACAACGACCCGGTCGTGATGATCGCCGCCTACCGCCAGCTCGCCGAGCAGTGCGACTACCCGCTGCACCTCGGTGTCACCGAGGCGGGGCCGGCGTTCCAGGGCACGATCAAGTCCGCGGTCGCCTTCGGGGCCCTGCTCGCCGAGGGCATCGGCGACACCATCCGGGTCTCGCTCTCGGCGCCTCCCGTCGAGGAGGTGAAGGTCGGCAACCAGATCCTCGAGTCGCTCGGCCTCAAGCAGCGCGGTCTCGAGATCGTGTCCTGCCCGTCGTGCGGGCGGGCCCAGGTCGACGTGTACACCCTCGCCGACCAGGTCACCGCGGGTCTGGACGGGCTCACCGTCCCGCTCCGGGTCGCGGTGATGGGCTGTGTCGTCAACGGGCCCGGTGAGGCGCGCGAGGCCGACCTCGGCGTGGCGTCGGGCAACGGCAAGGGCCAGATCTTCGTCAAGGGCGAGGTCATCAAGACGGTGCCCGAGTCGCAGATCGTCGAGACGCTCATCGAGGAGGCGATGCGGATCGCCGAGCAGATGGAGGCCGAGGGCGTAGCCTCTGGCCAGCCGGCGGTCAGCGTCACGTAGTCGACGCCCGGGAGGCCGGGGCGAGGGGCGAGGAGGGCGCGGTGCTGCGTACTACCGCACTTCACGTCATGCGCCCCGAGGACCTGCCCGAGGTCACGGCGCTGCTCGAGCGCGACCCGGTCTCCGACGTGTTCGTGGCCTCTCGCGTCCAGGCGGTGGGCCTCGACCCGGCCCGCATCGGCGGCGAGCTGTGGGGCCACGTCGTGGACGGTCGGCTCGAGGCGCTGTGCCACGCGGGGGCCAACCTGGTTCCGGTCCAGGCCGGACCCGAGGCGGTGCGCGCGTTCGCGGAGCGGGCCCGGCGGCAGGGCCGGCGCTGCGCCTCGATCGTGGGGGAGCGCAGCGCGGTCGCGGCGATGTGGGACCTGCTCGAGCCGACGTGGGGGCCGGCGCGCGACGTGCGCGAGCGCCAGCCGCTGATGGCCATCCACCACGCCCCCGACGTGCCGGCCGACCCGTTGGTGCGCCGGGTGCGGCCCGAGGAGCTCGACGTCCTGGTCCCGGCGTGCGTCGCGATGTTCACCGAGGAGGTCGGCGTATCGCCGATCGCCGCGGACGGCGGCACCCTTTACCGGGCACGAGTCGCCGAGCTGATCCGCGGTGGCCGCGCGTTCGCCCGCATCGAGGACGGCCGGGTGCTCTTCAAGGCCGAGGTCGGCTCCGTGACCGACAAGGCCTGCCAGGTGCAAGGCGTGTGGGTCCCACCGGAGCTGCGCGGCCGCGGCCTGTCGTCCCCGGGCATGGCGGCGGTCGTCGAGCACGCGTTGCGCGACATCGCGCCCATCGTCAGCCTCTACGTCAACGACTACAACGAGGCGGCCCGCGCGAGCTACCGCCGCGTGGGGTTCGCCGACCACGGCACGTTCATGTCCGTGCTGTTCTGAGCAGCGGACCGTCAGGGTGGGTCCGCCCGTGCGCCACGACCGTCATGGGTCGGCCGCACACTGAGCCCGGTACGGGACGACGACAGCGAGGGAGGGGAGGGATCGCGTGCTCCAGCGGCTGCGCGACCGGCAGGAGGTCACCTTCTTCCGGGTGCTCTTCCGCGCGTCCCCGCGGCTGGCTGCGGCCTGGTGGGGGCTGCTGGTGCTGCGCGGGGCGATGCCCGCGATGCTCGCGGTCGCGACCGGTGTGCTGGTGGGCGCCGTCCGCGACGACGCCCCGCTGGCCGGCCCGCTGACGTTCGTGGGGGTCGTGTTCGTGAGCGTCCAGGTGCTCACCCCCGTGCAGCAGGGTGTCAGCACGCTCCTGGGTTCCGTCGCGGCCGACTGGCTCAACGACACCCTCATGACCGCCGCGGTCACGCCGCCCGGCATGGGGCACCTCGAGGACCCGGAGCTCGCCGAGGACGTCGCCATGGCGCGCGACTTCGACCTGGGGCGGACCGGCCCGCCGCTGCGGATCGGCATGGACTTCATCGCCAGCGGCCTGGTGCAGCTGCTCGCCGGCGCGCTGTCCGCGCTGGTGCTGCTGGCTTTCGCCTGGTGGGCGCCGGTGGTCCTCCTCGTCGCCTGGGGCGCGACACACTGGCTGCTCCGCGAGAGCGGGGTCTGGCGCGACCGCAACACCCCGGAGGTGCGCACCGCGCAGCGGCACGCGGGCTACGCCTACGACCTCGCGGTCGAGCCGCCGGCGGCCAAGGAGCTGCGGCTGTTCGGGCTCGCCGACTGGGTGATCGACCGGTTCACCGCACGCCGGACCGAGCTCTTCGAGCTGCAACAGCGGGCCACCCGGCTGCGCGAGCGGCCCCTCGCCGGAGCGCTCACCGTCGTCCTGGCCGGCAACGCAGTGGTGTTCTACGCGCTGGCGGACGCGGTGCTCGACGGCCGCATCGGCCTGGGGGCGGCCACCACCTACCTGCAGGCAGCGGTGGGCGCGAGTGCCGTCGCGTTCGGCGGCCTCAGCTGGGCGCTCGACACCGCCGCGGCGCCGGCCGCGACGACGCTGCGGCTGCCCGGGGACATGGCGCGGGCGGGCGAGCTACCGGCCGGCCGCGTCGCGCTGCCCTCGACCGGAGCGCCGGAGCTGCGCTTCCGCGACGTCGTGTTCGGCTACCCCACCAGCGACCGGCCGGTCCTCGACCATGTCGACCTCACCGTCCCGGCCGGGACGTCCCTCGCCGTCGTCGGCGTCAACGGTGCGGGCAAGACCACGCTGGCCAAGCTGGTGTGCCGGCTCTACGACCCGCAGTCCGGGTCGATCGAGGTCGACGGCGTCGACCTTCGCGACATCGCGGTCGATGACTACCGGAGAGCGGTGACGGCCGTCTTCCAGGACTTCGTGCGGTACGAGCTGCCCCTGCGCGACAACGTCGCTCCCGGTGGCGCACCGGACGAGATCGTGCACGCCTCGCTCGCGGCGGCGGGCGCGTCCGGGCTGGCCACGCTCGACACCGTGCTCGCCCGCGGCTACGACGGCGGCACCGACCTCTCCGGCGGACAGTGGCAGCGGGTCGCCCTGGCCCGCGCGCTGGCCGCCGTACGGTCGGGCGCCCGGATCGTGCTGCTCGACGAGCCGACGGCCGCGCTCGACGTACGCGGCGAGGCGGAGATCTTCGAGCGCATCCTCGCGGAGACCCGGGACTGCACGACGATCCTCGTCTCGCACCGCTTCTCCACGGTGCGAAAGGCCGACCGGATCTGCGTGCTCGAGCACGGCCGGGTCGCCGAGCTCGGCACCCACGACGAGCTGATGGCTCTGGGCGGCCGTTACCGCACGATGTTCGAGCTGCAGGCGGCCCGCTTCACCGAGGTGGACGAGAGCGGGGAGGAGGTCGTCCATGACACGCTCGACTGAGCCCCGCAGCGACCCGGCCGGCGACGGCATGCCCCCGCCGCTCGAGTCGCTGTGGCGGATGACGAAGCTGGCCTACCGGATCGAGCCACGGCTGCTCGGGGTCTCACTGGCCATGACGCTCGCCCTGGCTCTGCCGTCCGCCCTGGTCGGCCTGTGGCTCGCGCTGCTCGTCGACGGCGTGACCGACGGCGACCGCTCGGTGGTCATGCTGGCGGCGGCCGGGCTGGCCCTGTCGGCGACCCTGATGTGGTTCCTCCAGGTGGTGTTCGACCGGCTCAGCCGACGGTTCCGCGACCGGATCTCGATCGCCATGGAGGCTCACGTCGCGTCCCTGCACGCGAAGGTCGCCACGATCGCGCACCAGGAGCGGCGCGAGCACCTCGACCGCCTGGAGCTGCTGCGCCGCAACACCTTCGGTCTGGACCACCTCTTCAGCTCGTTGTTCTCGACGCTGGGCTGGGTCCTGCGGCTCGCGGTGGTCGAGGTGCTGCTCGTCACCCGGGTCCACCCGGTCCTCGGCCTGCTCGTGCTGTTCGCCGTCCCGACGGTGCTCACCGCCGGCTGGCGGCCCGGCGTCGAGCGCGCGGTGCAGGAGCGGGTGGCCCAGCACGAACGCCGCGCCCGCCACCTGTTCGTGCTCGGCACGACGGCGCCTCCGGGCAAGGAGCTGCGGGTCACGGGTAACGGCCCGGCCCTCGCCCGGGCGCGGCGGGAGGAGTGGCAGCGGGTCTACCGGCCGATGGCCCATGTGACGTGGGTCAGCGCGCTGTGGACCTCGGCGGCGTGGGCGGTGTTCGGGCTCGGCTACGTCGGCGCGGTGGTCCTCACGACCACCGTCCTGGACGCCTCCGCAGGTTCCGTCGTGCTGGTGCTGGTGGTCGGCAGCCAGCTGTCGCAGTACGTCGCCGCCGCGGTCGGCGAGCTCGGCTTCCTGCGCGGTTTCTGGCTGGAGATCTCGCGCCGCCTGATGTGGCTCGAGGACTACGCCGCTGCTGTCGACGCGCGCTCGGACGGCACACCGCCCGAGCGCCTGGTCCGTGGCATCCGGCTCGACCACGTGTCGTTCCGCTACCCGGGAACCGACCGGCTGGTGCTCGACGACGTGTCCCTCGATCTCCCGGCCGGGGCCGTCGTCGCCGTGGTCGGCGACAACGGCGCCGGCAAGACCACCCTGGTCAAGCTGCTGGCCCGGATGTACGACCCGGACAGCGGCCGCATCGAGGTCGACGGCGTGGACCTCGCCTCGATGTCGGTGCCGCGCTGGCGCGAGCGGATGGCGGGCGCCTTCCAGGACTTCTTCCGGTTCGAGCTGCGTGCACTCGACACGGTCGGGCTCGGCGAGCTCGCCCGGCTCGGCGACCGCGACGCGGTCGGTGCCGCGGTCGGGCGGGCCGGTGCCGACGACGTCGTCGACCGCCTGCCGCAGGGGATCGACACCCAGCTCGGCCCGGCCTGGGACTCGGGGGTGGAGGTGTCGTTCGGGCAGTGGCAGAAGCTCGCGCTGGCCCGCGGGTTCATGCGGGACGAGCCGCTGCTGCTGGTGCTCGACGAGCCGACCGCGGCCCTGGACGCCGAGACCGAGCACGCGCTGTTCGAGCGGTTCGCCGCGGCGGCCCGCGACGAGGCGGCCAACGGGCGGGTCACCGTCCTCGTGTCGCACCGCTTCTCCACGGTGCGGATGGCCGACGTCATCGTCGTGCTCGACGGCGCCCGGGTCGCCGAGGTGGGCACCCACGCCGCGCTGATGGCGCGCGGCGGCCGCTACGCCGAGCTCTACAGCATCCAGTCGGCGGGGTTCCGGTGACCGGCCGTGGCCCGTGGTGCGGGGGGCTGTGGATCAGGGCGGTCCCATGTCGGCCGTCCTGGCCGAGTACGCGGCCTGAGGTCGTCCGTCGGCAGTCCCGCCGACCGCGGTCAGCGCTCGCGCGACGCGTAGTCCACGGTCTCGAACGGCCAGTCCCGCGCCAGCCAGTCGCTCACGGCCCGCCACACCTCGACGTCGAGCTCGGCGCGGGCGGCGCTCACCCAGGACCGCACGTGTGCGTCGTACGCCGCGTCGTCGTGCGGGTAGATGTAGACGCACCCGATCACCCGGGCCTCGTCCCGCCGGTCCAGCACGGTGTACGTGAAACCCTCCCGGGCGGCGAAGTGCCGAGCGTGCATCTCGAGGTCCCGAAGGTTCTGCTCCAGGGACATCGCGGCATCGGGCCACGCACTGTCGGTGCTGTAACCCGGTGTCGCCTGGATGTGGTCGACGCTGCTCGTCCACGCCGCGTAGTCCGCCTCGTTGTGCTCCGGGCCGAGGGCGCGTAGCACCGTGTGCTCGGTCACGAGGTGCGTGGGAGGCCGGAAGTCGGTCGGGACGAAGTGCTGCGCCATGGCCCGGACGTTATCGGGAGGAGGCTCTTCGGCGGCCGCAGATATCCTCGCCACACCGGTGGACCGCCGGCTACCGACCTGGGAGAGCTGCTGTGCTGCTGCGGATGTCGAGCCTGTTCCTGCGCACCCTTCGCGAGGACCCGGCAGACGCGGAGGTCCCGAGCCACCGGTTGCTGGTCCGGGCCGGATACATCCGCCGCGCCGCCCCCGGCGGCTACACCTGGCTGCCCCTGGGCTGGCGGGTCTACCGCAACATCGAGCGGGTGGTCCGCGAGGAGATGGACCGGATCGGCGCCCAGGAGGTGCACTTCCCGGCGCTGCTGCCCAAGGAGCCCTACGAGGTCACCAACCGCTGGAGCGACTACGGCGACGACATCTTCCGGCTGCAGGACCGCAAGGGCTCCGACTTCCTGCTCGGTCCGACGCACGAGGAGATGTTCACGCTGCTCGTGAAGGACCTCTACTCCTCGTACAAGGACCTGCCACTGTGGATCTACCAGATCCAGACCAAGTTCCGCGACGAGGCACGCCCTCGTGCCGGACTGCTGCGTGGCCGCGAGTTCGTGATGAAGGACTCCTACTCCTTCGACGTCGACGACGCCGGGCTCGACCGGTCCTACGCCGCGCACCGCGAGGCCTACGTGCGGATCTTCGACCGGCTCGGCCTGGACTACGTCATCGTGTCGGCGCTGTCCGGTGCCATGGGCGGCTCGAAGAGCGAGGAGTTCCTGACGCCCGCCGCCGTGGGGGAGGACACCTACGTCCGCTGCACCAGGTGCGACTACGCGGCCAACGTGGAGGCGCTGCGCACGCTCGTGCCACCGGCCCCGGCGTACGACGACGTCCCCGCCGCGCACGTCGAGGACACGCCGGACACCCCGACCATCGAGACGCTGGTCGCCCTGGCCAACGGACGCGAGGACCTGCGCCGCGACGACCGCGAGTGGACGGCCGCCGACACCCTGAAGAA
>DASVBQ010000262.1:0-5620 GCA_036375795.1 Actinomycetes bacterium | reverse complement strand
CAGGTCGTCGCCATGCCGGGATGCATGCCGAGCGTGGTGAACGGGACCCCGAGCCGGGCGTCTTCCGCGGCGTACCGCAGGTCGCAGGCCAGGGCCACCGCCAGGCCGGCGCCCACCGCGGCGCCGTTGACCGCAGCGATCGTCGGGACCTCCAGGTCCCTCACCGCGAGCCAGGTCCGGTAGAACGCCATCATCCGGGTGCGCAGCGCGTCCACCGTCGCGGCCGGCTCCGCTCCGATCCAGGACAGGTCCCCGCCCGAGCAGAACGCCTGGCCGGCCCCGGTGACCACCACGGCCCGCACGTCCGGGTCCGCGCGCAGCGCCCGCATCGTGCGGCCCCAGGAGGCCGTCATGGGGGCGGACATCATGTTCCGCCGGTCCGGCAGGTCGAGCGTGACCAGGACCACCCCGTCGAGAGGTCGCTCGACTCGGAGGTCGGCCAGCGCGCCGTGCTGGCGGACCTGCTCAGGATGATCGTCAGGGCTTCCCGCGGACCCGGTCATGGGCCCCGAGGCTATCGGTGCCCGCCCGGCGTCGCTGCCCGCCCGGCGGGTGCTTCGCCCCCGCTCAGGACCCCGCCTCCCACGCTCACGGTGACGCCTGCTCTAGGGTGGTTCGCAGGTCCGGTCACGGCATGCCCGCCGGACACCGAACCCACGATCGAGGAGGACCTTGTGGCTGAGAGCTACACCGGAGACGCCTACTGCGTGAAGTGCAAGGAGAAGCGCGACTTCACCGGCGAGATCAAGGTCAGTGAGTCGGGTCGTCGCATGGCCCAGGGCACCTGCCCGGTCTGCGGCACCAAGCTGAACCGGATCCTCGGCAAGGCGTAGCCGCCCGGCCGGCACTCGCCGGCCATCCACGACGTCCCGGAGGGGGCGGTCCCGTGACGGGGCCGCCCCCTCCGGCATCTACCCTCGCCCGCATGACCGACTGGGCAGCCCGCGTGCTGGACGAGGTGGACACGGCCATGCCCGCGACCCTCGACCGGCTGGCCGAGCTGGTCCGGGTGCCGAGCGTCGGCGGCGCCGACGCCGAGCACGAGATCCAGGGCATGCTCGCCGCCGAGCTCACCGCCCACGGGCTCGAGGTCGACCACTGGCCGCTCCCACTGGACGAGCTGCTCGCCGCACCGGACTTCCCCGGCGTGGAGGTGGACCGGTCCGAGGCCTGGGGCCTGGTCGCGCGCCTGCCCGGGCGGGGCGACGGGACCAGCCTGATGCTCAACGGCCACGTCGACGTCGTGCCCCCCGGTGACCTCGCGGCCTGGTCGCGGCCGGACCCGTTCTCCGGGCAGGTCGTGAACGGCGAGCTGTACGGGCGCGGGGCGTGCGACATGAAGGCCGGCCTGGTGGCCGCCGTCACAGCCGTGGCAGCGGTACGCCGGGCCGGGGCCCCGCTGCGCGGCGACCTGCTGCTCGCCTGCGTCGAGGGCGAGGAGGACGGCGGCCTCGGGACGTACGCACTGCTGAAGCGCGGCTGGCGGGCCGACTGCTGCGTGCTGCCGGAGCCGACCGGGCTCGACATCGTCCCGGCCAACGGCGGCGCGCTCACCTTTCGGTTGAGGGTGCCCGGTCGCGCCACCCACGCGTCACGACGCACCGAAGGCGTCAGCGCGGTGGACAAGCTCGTCCCGCTGCTGGCGGCGCTGGACCGGCTGGAGCGCACCCGCAACGCCGACGTGGACCCGCTGCTCGCCCGGTGGCCGGTTGCCTACCCGCTCTCGATCGGGCGCGTCGAGGCGGGTGACTGGGCATCCACGGTCCCCGACCTGCTGGTCGCGGAAGGCCGGCTCGGCGTGATGCTCGACGAGCCGGTCGAGGACGCGCGAACGGCCCTGGAGGACACGGTGGCCGAGGTCTGCGCGGACGACCCGTGGCTGGCGCGGCACCCCGTGACGGTCGAGTGGTGGGGCGGACAGTTCGCGTCCGGCCGGCTGCCGGCGGACAGCGACCTCGCCGAGCGGGTCCAGCGAGCCCACGCACGGGCCGGTGGCGGGTCGCAGGAGTCGTGGGGCGCGCCGTACGGCAGCGACCTGCGCCTGCTCGCCGCCGCCGGCATCCAGACCCTGCACTACGGCCCGGGCGACTCGGCGCTGGCGCACGCCGCCGACGAGCGGGTCCCCGTCGCCGAGGTACAGACCGCGGCCCGGGCGCTCGCCCTCCTTGCCCTGGACGTCTGCGGCCTGGCCTGACGCCGGGCACCTGTGGACGGCTGAGCTGGCCGACCGCGGCGTTCTGCGACGCTCGTCGTCCGTCGCGCGACCGCGTCTGCAGGAGGTGCCGTGCCGCCCGTCCGACCCCAGCTCAAGCCGGCCCTGCGGCGCGTGTGGCGGGACGGAACGACCCTGCAGCTCGGCCTCGACCCGGCGCGCGCGGTGGTCATCGGCGGGCTGGACGCGGTGTCCGCGCGGGTGGTGGACAGCCTCGACGGGTCGCGCGACCTGACCGGCGTCCACGCGGCCGCGGCCCGGCTCGGGATGAGCCCGCGGCACGTCGACGACCTGCTCGCCCTGCTGGCCCGGTCCGGCGTGCTCGAGGACGCCGCGGCGGACCATCGGGTCCTCGCGTCGCTGCGCCAGGAGGAGCGGGACCGGCTGGCACCCGACGTCGCGGCCGCCTCGATCGCCCGGTCGGGCGAGGACGGTGGGGTGAGCGTCATCAGCCGGCGGCGCTCCCGCGTGGTCGCGGTCCATGGTGCCGGCCGGGTGGGCGCCTCGCTGGTGACGCTGCTGGCCGCGGCCGGGGTCGGGGCGCTGGTCGTGGAGGACGCCGCGGCCGCCCAGCCGGCCGACGTCTGCCCCGCCGGCCTCGGCCCGGGCGACGTCGGTGCCCGCCGTCAGGACGCCGCAGTGCAGGCCGCGCGGCGCCTGGCCGCCTCGCTGCGGGCCTCGCTCCCGGCCGGGCGGCGCACGCCGGACCTGGCGGTGCTGGCCGGCGAACCGGCGCAGGACGGGCGCCTGGCCGAGCGTCTCGTCCGCAGCGGGGTCCCGCACCTGTTCGCCCGGGTCCGGGACGCCACCGGCGTCGTCGGTCCCCTCGTGCTGCCGGGGCGGTCCTCATGCCAGCGCTGCCACGACCTGCACCGCACCGACCGTGACCCCGCCTGGCCGTCCGTCACCGCCCAGCTCAGCGCGGCCAGCCGGCACCGGCTCAGCCCCTGCGACGTGGTGCTCGCGACGGCGGTCGCCGCACACGCCGCCCTGCAGGTGCTCGCCTACCTCGACGGGGCCCCGGTCCCACCAGCCGTCGACGGCACCCTCGAGATCTCGCAGGGGGACGGCCGGTTGCGACGCCGGTCCTGGGCGCCGCACCCGGCCTGCGGCTGCATGTGGTCACGGCAAGACCCTGCCCTTTGACAGACTCTCCGGAATGGACGATCTGCCGAGGCGTGCCGCAGCCCGCACGGTGAAGCTCGCGGGCCTGCCGCTGGGCTACGCCGGCCGGGCCACGCTCGGCCTGGGCCGCCGGCTCGGGGGGCGCCCGGCGGAGATCGTCGCGGCGGAGGTGCAGGCCCGCACCGCCGAGCAGCTCTTCCGGGTGCTCGGCGAGCTCAAGGGCGGCGCCATGAAGTTCGGCCAGGCCATGTCGGTGTTCGAGGCCGCCCTGCCGGAGAACCTCGCCGGGCCGTACCGCGAGACGCTCACCCGGCTGCAGGAGGCGGCACCCCCGCTTCCGGCGCGGACGGTGCATGCCGTCCTGGGGCGGGAGCTGGGTCACGGGTGGCGCTCCCGCTTCCGCAGCTTCGATGACCGGCCGGCCGCGGCCGCCTCCATCGGCCAGGTCCACCGCGCCGTGTGGTCCGACGGCCGCGACGTGGCGGTCAAGGTGCAGTACCCCGGCGCGGGGGAGGCCCTGCTGGCCGACCTGACCCAGATCGGTCGCATGAGCCGCCTGGTCGGGCTGCTCGTCCCCGGCCTCGAGGTGCGCCCGCTGGTCGCCGAGCTCAAGGCCCGCGTCGCCGAGGAGCTCGACTACGTACTCGAGGCCGACAACCAGGCGGCCTTCGCGGCGGCGTACTCCGACGACCCGGACATCCTCGTCCCCGGTGTCGTCACGGGCACCGGGCAGGTCCTGGTGACCGAGTGGGTGGACGGCACTCCCCTCTCCCGGGTGATCTCCGCCGGCACCCGCGCGCAGCGCGACCGGGCTGGCCTGCTGCTGGCCCGCTTCCTCTTCTCGGGGCCGTCGCGGGCCGGTCTGCTGCACGCGGACCCGCATCCCGGGAACTTCCGGCTGCTCGACGACGGCCGGCTCGCCGTCCTCGACTACGGCGCCGTGAACCGGCTGCCGGACGGGCTGCCGCCCTCGATCGGCCCGCTGCTGCGCCTGGCGATCGACGGCGACGCCGCCGGGGTGCTCGCCGGGCTGCGCGAGGAGGGGTTCGTCCGCTCCGGCATCGACCTCGACGCTGCGGCGCTGCTCGACTACCTCGCGCCGATCCTGGAGGCGGCCCGGGCCGACTCCTTCCGGTTCTCCCGGAGCTGGCTGCGTGGACAGGCCGTGCGGGTCGGCGACCCGCGCTCACCCGCCTACAGCACGGGCCTGCAGCTCAACCTGCCGCCGGACTACCTGCTCATCCACCGAGTGACCATGGGCACGATCGGGGTCCTCTGCCAGCTGGAGGCCGAGGGGCCGTGGCGCGACGAGCTCGAGCACTGGCTGCCGGGGTTCGCGACGGCGCCGTCCGGTCGGCGGAGGACGAGACGGTCGGCGGCGGCCACCCGGGCGGCGCCCCGCCCGTCGACCAGCAGCCGGGCCGACCGCAAGCCGGCCGGCTGACTCACCACCACTCGGAGTCGAGCCGGCCCTCGATGGCGCGGACGTTCTCCCGGCTGCAGGCGTCGCAGTAGTAGAGCGTCCGGCCGCGTTCCACCGACGTGGTCCACGTCAGGGGTGGCTCGTCCTCGGTCCGCCCGCATCGAGCGCAGGTGACCACGATCCCTCCTCGTCCGCCGGCCGTCAGGTGACGGTCAGCGTCTCACCCTTCTCCGCCATCAGCCCGACGTCGAGGTCGCCCACCTCCAGGCAGGGGCCGGAGATGTCGAACACGACGAACGGCTGGCTGGCGTAGCCACTGAACTGCACGTTCACGTCGCCGCGCACCGCCTCGAGGGTGACCGGGTCGTCTTCCCCCGGACGCACCGGCTCCAGCCGCCAGCCGGCGGGCTGCAGGGTCGCGACGACCCGGTCGGCCAGCGGGCGCGCGGTCTCCGGGGCCGGGTCCAGGCGCCCGGTGACGTGGTACATCACCCGGCCGCCGATGTCGTCGCACCCGGACCAGGTGCCGAGGGTGGGCGACTTGAAGGAGCCCAGGGCGGTGAGCCGGCTGAGCACGTCGCGCGAGACGTCGAGCACGTGCGTCTTGGAGTCGACGGCCTGCGCGCGCACCTCGTCGGGGGGCGCGCTGCACCCGGCGAGTGCCACGGCGCCGGCGAGCAGCCCTCCCGCCAGCTCGACGACGTCCACGCCC
This sequence comes from Actinomycetes bacterium, assembly GCA_036375795.1. Lineage (GTDB taxonomy): Bacteria > Actinomycetota > Actinomycetes > JACCUZ01 > JACCUZ01 > DASVBQ01. Next base: position 148 of record DASVBQ010000262.1, on the reverse strand, counting down.
GGCGGCAGCCGACGCCGGTCCCCGCCCAGCAGACCGTCCTCGCGCGGCCGGCCGGGTGCGCCCCCCGGCTCGTCACGGGACGACGGTCGGGTCACGGTCTGCCTCCGGGTCGCTGTTGATGCCGTCTGGAAGGAGCCACGGCTCGTCA
>DASVBQ010000257.1:0-15392 GCA_036375795.1 Actinomycetes bacterium | reverse complement strand
GGGGACGCTCGGCGAGGTCCGTCGCCTGCTGGCCGGCCGCGTCAGCGACCGGCCCCGGCAGGTGCACCGCCTGCACGACCTGCCCGAGCTGACCCTGCGGGCGGTCCGGCCGATGGCTGCCCAGGTGGACGGGGAGTACCTCGGGGAGTACACCGAGCTCGTCATGCACGCCGTCCCGGAAGCGGTCCGCGTGGCGATCTGATCGGTTTGGCCCGATTCGTTACACCATCCGGCTGTGATGAAGGCCACCGGACCCCCGCCGGAAAAATTGGACGGGGAGCCTTGTAACCCTCCGTTTCCTTTGCCAGGGTTGAGATCAGGTTTGGCGAGCGTGCTCGTGCGGGTACAGCAAGCCGGACACACCCACGGGCGGATCAGGGGCCAACCGGTCCCTTCCGCCCACGGGCGTGCTCGTGAAATGGTTCACAAGCACGCAAGCCCCCGCCCCGATTCCCCCGGCGCACGACACTGAGGAGCGACACGCATGGACTGGCGCCACCGCGCAGCCTGCCGTGACGAGGACCCTGAGCTGTTCTTCCCGATCGGCAACACAGGGCCAGCCCTGCTGCAGATCGAGGAAGCCCGCGCCGTCTGTCGGCGGTGCGAGGTCGTCGACACCTGCCTGCAGTGGGCCCTGGAGTCCGGCCAGGACGCCGGCGTGTGGGGCGCCATGAGCGAGGACGAACGCCGCGCGCTCAAGCGCCGGACCGCCCGCAACCGGGCCCGCACCGCTTGATCGTGCTCGACCCTCAGCGCCGCTGACGCGCTGTGACGGGGTCCCAGCCCCCTCTCACGTCCGCGGGACGGTCAGCCGCCGACCGGCGGCGCCGGCCGCGGGACGCTCACCTCGACCCGGGTCCCCCCGCCGGGCGCCGGGCCCAGCCGCAGGCGGCCGCCCAGCTCGGCCTCCACCAGGGTCCGGACGATCTGCAGCCCCAGACCGGCGTCCCGGCCGAGATCGAAGCCCGGCGCCAGGCCGGTGCCGGTGTCCGCTACCGCGACCCGCAGGGCATCCGGGGTGCGGTCGACCGTCACCACCACCTCTCCCGCGGCGCCGGCCAGCCCGTGCTCGAGGGCGTTCTGCACCAGCTCCACGAGCACGAGCGCCAGTGGCGTGGCGACCTCCGGCTCCAGCAGCCCGAAGCCGCCCTCCCGCCGGATCCGGACCTCGCCCTGCGCGCCCAGCTCGCCGACCATCCCGGCGACCCGGTCGGCCACCTCGTCGAAGTCCACCCCGCCGTCCGCCGTCCGGGCGAGCGTCTCGTGCACCACGGCGATCGAGCCGATCCGCCGCTCGGCCTCCCGCAGCGCCTCCCGCGCCGTGGCGTCCTGCTCGCCGAGCCGTCTGCCCTGCAGCCGCAGCAGCGCCGCCACCGTCTGCAGGTTGTTCTTCACCCGGTGGTGGATCTCGCGGATGGTGGCGTCCTTGCCGACCAGCTCGCGCTCCCGGCGTCGCACCTCGGTGACGTCCCGGCACAGAACCAGGGCGCCCGTCCTGCCGCCGCCCGCGTTCAGCGGGATGACGCGCAGCCGCACCGTCGTGCCGGCCGCCTCCACCTCCGCCTCGCGGGCCGCCCAGCCGCTGACCAGCATCGAGAGTGCCTCGTCGACGGGGGCGGAGTGCGCGGCCGAGCCGGCGAGCCGTGCGGTGACATCGCCGAGGTGACTGCCGGTCAGGTCGGTGGCGAGGCCCAGCCGCCGGTACGCCGACAGCGCGTTGGGGCTGGCGAAGGTCACCAGGCCGGCCTCGTCGAGGCGGATCAGCCCGTCGCCGACCCGCGGCGCGAGCGCGACCCGGTGCTGGTCGCCGGGGACCGGGAACCTGCCCTGCGCGACCATGAGCGCCAAGTCGTCTGCGGTCCGCAGGTAGGTCAGCTCCAGGCGGCTGGGGGTCCGCGCGGCGGCCAGGTTCGTGTGCCGGCTGACGACCGCGACGACCCGGCCATTCCGCACGACCGGGATGGTCTCCTCGCGCACCGGCACGTCGCCCGGCCAGTCGGGGTCGCGCTCCCGGCAGATCCGCGCCTCGTCGTACGCCCGGTCGAGCTGCGGCCGCCGCCCCCGCGGCACCTCCGTCCCGACCACGTCGTCGTGGTAGGCGGTCGGGCCGGTCGTGGGCCGCATCTGCGCGGCGGCCACGAAGCCGCCCCGGCCCGGCAGCGGCAGCCACAGCACCAGGTCGGCGAACGACAGGTCGGCCAGCAGCTGCCAGTCGGCCAGCAGCAGGTGCAGCCAGTCGAGGTCCTCGCCGGACAGCTCGGTGCGCGACGTCGCGATGTCGTGGAGCGAGGGCACGGCCCCGAGCCTAGGTGGCCCGCGGGACCGCCCTACGCTCGTCGCCCGTGACCACCTCGCCTGCCACCGGACGCGCCGGACGGACGCCCGAGCTCGTCGGCCGGGACCTGCGCAGCCTCTGGCACCCGTTCACCCAGCACTCGGTGTGGCCGGCCGACGAGCCGGTCGTCGTCGACCGCGCGGAGGGCATGCACTTCTGGGACACCGACGGCAACCGGTACCTCGACGGCGTCTCCTCCCTCTGGGTGACCGTGCACGGCCACCGGGTGCCGGAGATCGACGCGGCGGTCCGCGAGCAGCTGGCCCGGCTCGCCCACTCCACGTTCCTCGGGCTGACGCACGAGCCGGGCATCGAGCTGGCCGAGCGGCTGCTGGCGACGGCGCCCGCCGGGCTGACCCGGGTCTTCTACGCCGGTGACGGCTCCTCGGCCGTCGAGGCCGCCCTCAAGATGGCCTTCCAGGCCACCGCCCAGACCCAGGTCCGGCCGCGGCCGCTGTACCTGCACGTGGCGGAGGGCTACCACGGCGACACCCTGGGCGCAGTGAGCGTGGGCGGCATGGACCTGTTCCACGCGACGTACCGGCCGATCCTGCTCGAGACCCGGATGGTGTCCTCCCCCGGCGTGCTGGCCGCCGGCCAGACCCGCGCCGAGCGCGCGGCGCAGGTCCTCGCCGAGATGCGGGCCGCCCTGGAGCGCTCGGCCGGCCAGGTGTGCGCCGTCGTCGTCGAGCCGATGGTCCAGGCGGCCGGCGGCATGCTCACCCACGACGTGTCGTTCGTCCGTGGTGTGCGCCAGCTCTGCGACGAGCACGGAGCCCTGATGGTGGTGGACGAGGTCGCGACGGGAGTCGGGCGCACCGGCCGGATGTGGGCGGTCGAGCACGCCGGCGTCGAGCCCGACCTGATGACCTGCGGCAAGGGCCTGACCGGCGGCTACCTGCCGCTGTCCGCGGTGCTCGCGCGGGAGCAGGTGTACGAGGCGTTCCTCGGCGCCCCGGCGGAGGCGCGGACCTTCTTCCACGGCCACTCGTACACCGCGAACCCCCTGTGCTGTGCCGCCGCGATCGCCAACCTCGACCTGATGGCCGAGCGCGGCACGGTCGCGCGCGCCGCACACGTGGGCGAGCGCATCGGCGAGCAGCTGAAGGACCTCCAGTCCTACGACGGCGTACGTGAGGTCCGCCGGATCGGGACGATGACCGGCATCGAGGTGGCCCCGACCGGCGACCGGACCGGCTTCCGGGTCTGCCAGGCCGCACGGCGGCGCGGCGTCTGGGTGCGGCCGCTCGGCGACGTGGTGGTGCTCATGCCGCCCCTGGCCATCGGCGACGCCGACCTGGAGACGCTCTGCGGAGTCGTCGACGAGAGCATCCGCGAGGTGGTGCAGTGACACCCGTGATGCACCCGAGCGTGCGGGCGGAGGCCCTGCACATGCTCGGTTGCGCCCTGGCCGAGATCCTCTGGTTCCACGGCAGCCCGGCATGACCGATCCGCTGTTGCCGTTGCGCGAGGCCGCCGTGCAGCGTCGGCAGTCCGGCATGCGCCGGGTCCTGCGGCCCCGCCCGGCTGCCGAGGACGTGCTCGACCTCGCCTCCAACGACTACCTGGGGCTGGCCCGCGACCCGCGTGTGACGGCGGCCGCCGCCGAGGCCGCGACGACGTGGGGGGCCGGTGCGACCGGCTCGCGGTTGGTGACCGGGTCCACCGAGCTGCACGCCCGGTTCGAGGTCGCGCTGGCCGAGTTCGTCGGTGCTGACGACGCGCTGGTGTTCTCCTCCGGGTACCTCGCGAACCTCGGAGTGCTCACCGCGCTCGCGCCGGTCGGGACGCTGGTCGTGTCCGACTCGCTCAACCATGCCTCGGTCGTCGACGCCTGCCGACTGGCGCGGGGGGAGGTGGTGGTCACGGCACACCGAGACGCCTCGGCGGTGGAGGCAGTGCTTTCCCGGCGTACGTCGGACCGAGCCGTCGTCGTCACCGACGCGGTCTTCTCCGTCGACGGTGACCTGGCCCCGCTGGCCGACCTGCACGCGGTCGCCCGAGCCCACGGTGCCCTGCTGGTCGTCGACGAGGCGCACTCGCTCGGCGTCCTCGGCGACGAGGGGCGCGGCGCCTGCCACGGAGTCGGCATCGCCGGGGAACCGGACGTCGTGCAGACCCTGACGCTGAGCAAGGCGCTCGGCTCGCAGGGCGGAGCCGTCCTCGGGGCGTCGGTGGTGGTGGAGCACCTGGTCAACACCGCCCGCTCGTTCATCTTCGACACGGGTCTGGCGCCGGCGGCGGTCGGCGCCGCCGAGGCAGCGCTCGCGGTGCTGCGCGCCGAGCCCCGGCTCCCGGGGCGGGTGCGCGAGCGCGCGGCCGCCATGAGCCGCGGCCTCGCGGACGCCGGGCTCACGGTGACCTCGCCGGACGCGGCAGTGGTGTCGGTGCTGGTCGGCCACCCGGCTGTGGCCGCCGACGCCGCCACGGCGCTGCTGGGAGAGGGGTTGCGGGTGGGCTGCTTCCGTCCTCCGTCGGTGCCGGACGGCGTCTCCCGCCTGCGGCTGACGGCGCGCGCGCACCTCGAGGAGGCCGACCTGAAGTGGGCGACCGAGGCGGTCGCCCGCGTCCTCAGCTCCTGAGCAACGTGCGGATCGTGCGCAGCGCCACCGACAGCGTGGCCAGGTCGAAGCTGTCGGTGGCGATGATCTCCTCCAGCGTCGCCTGGGCGCGGGTCACGCCTTCGCGGTTCGCCTCCTCCCAGGCGGCGATCCGCTCGGCCGGGCCGTCCACCGAGGCCGTCGACGTGAGCACGTTCGACGTGAGCCCGGCCAGCGCGGCGTACAGGTCGTAGCGCAGCGCGGACCTGGCCAGCGCCGTCCACCGGTCGTCGCGGGGCAGCAGGGTGATCCGGGTGAGCATCCGGTCCACCTCGATCTGCTCCGACACGGCGAAATAGACCGCCGCGACCTCCTCGGCGGGCAGCTTCTCGGCCGTCGCGATCTCGACGATGTCCAGCAGCGAGAACGTGTCCAGCAGACCGGCGGCACGCTCCGCGAGCTCGCGCGGGACACCGAGACCCGCGAACTCCTCTGTCCGCATCTGCAGCCGCTCGAGCTCGGTGCCGACCAGCAGCTTGGGCATGAGCCCGGCGATCCGGTCGACGTCCGGCTTGAAGTGGTCCACCTCGGACCGCACGTCGATGCTGGCCCGCCGGGTCTGCACCAGCCAACGCGTGCAGCGGTCGACGAGCCGGCGCCCCTCGAGGTAGAGCATCGACTGCACGTCGGTGGACAGCTGGTTGTCCAGCGCCTCGACCGCCGCCCAGTAGTCGTCGAGGCCGTACACCTCGCGGACCACGGAGTAGGCACGCACGATCTCGATGGGGCTCGCGCCGGTCTCCTCCTGGGCGCGGAAGACGAAACTCATGCCGCCGCGGTTGACCAGGTCGTTGACGACCCACGTGGTGACGATCTCGCGTCGCAGCGGGTGGCTGCCGAGGCGGTCGCCGAAGTCGCCCACGATCCGCCGGGGGAAGTACCGCCGCAGGGCGCCGGTGAACCAGTCGTCGTCCGGGAGCTCGGAGTCGAGCACCGTCGCGGTGAGGGTGATCTTGGAGTAGGCCGCCAGGACCGCGAGCTCGCTCGAGGTGAGCCCGAGCCCGGCCGCCTCGCGTTCGGCGATGACGTCGTTGCTCGGGAGGAACTCCAGCGCACGGTCGAGCGCGCCGCGCTGCTCCAGCGTCTTGATGAACCGCTGGTGCACGGAGAGCATCGCCGGTGCCTGCACCCGCGCGTTGCCGAGCAGGACGTTCTGCTCGTAGTTGTCCTCGAGGACGAGCTCGGCCACCTCGTCGGTCATCTCCGCCAGCAGCGCATTGCGGGCCGCACCGTCGAGCACGCCGTCCCGCACCGCCTGGTCGAGCAGGATCTTGATGTTCACCTCGTGGTCGGAGGTGTCGACGCCGGCGCTGTTGTCGATGGCATCGGTGTTGATGCGCCCACCGGCTCCCCCGGCGCCGCGCAGGCTGTACTCGATGCGCCCGAGCTGGGTGCACCCGAGGTTGCCGCCCTCGCCGATGACCTTGGCACGCACCTGCGCTCCGTTGACGCGGATCGAGTCGTTGGCCTTGTCGCCGACGTCGGCGTGCGACTCCGTGGTCGCCTTGACGTACGTGCCGATGCCGCCGTTCCACAACAGGTCTACGGGCGCGGCGAGGACGGCCTTCAGCAGGTCGGGCGGCGACATCGCCGTCACCGACGCGTCGAGGCCGAGCCGGGCCCGCACCTGCGGCGTGATGGGGATCGACTTGGCCGTCCGCGGGTGCACGCCGCCGCCGGGCGAGAGCAACGAGATGTTGTAGTCGGCCCACGACGAGCGCGGCAGGTCGAACAGCCGGCGGCGCTCGGCGTAGGACGTCGCGGGGTCCGGGTCGGGGTCGAGGAACACGTGCCGGTGGTCGAACGCGGCGACCAGGCGGATGTGCTCGGACAGGAGCATCCCGTTGCCGAAGACGTCACCCGACATGTCACCGACGCCGACGACGGTGAAGTCCTGCGTCTGGGTGTCGACGCCCATCTCCCGGAAGTGCCGCTTCACCGACTCCCAGGCGCCCCGTGCCGTGATCCCCATCGCCTTGTGGTCGTAGCCGACCGACCCGCCGGAGGCGAAGGCGTCCCCGAGCCAGAAGCCGTAGTCGAGCGCCACCTGGTTGGCGATGTCGGAGAACGTCGCGGTGCCCTTGTCGGCCGCGACGACCAGGTAGGCGTCGTCCCCGTCCCGGCGGACCACCTGCGGCGGGGGCACCAGCTCGGTGCGCCCGTCGACGTTCACCAGGTTGTCCGTCACGTCGAGCAGCCCGCTGATGAAGGTCCGGTAGCAGGCGATGCCCTCCGCCATCACCGCCTCGCGGTCGGCCAGGTCGACCGGCGGCCGCTTGACGACGAAACCACCCTTGGCGCCGACCGGCACGATGACGGCGTTCTTCACCATCTGCGCCTTGACCAGCCCCAGCACCTCGGTGCGGAAGTCCTCGCGGCGGTCGGACCAGCGCAGGCCGCCGCGGGCCACCGGGCCGAAGCGCAGGTGCACGCCCTCGACCCGCGGGCTGTAGACCCAGATCTCGAAACGCGGCCGGGGTTGCGGCAGGTCGGGCACCTTCTGCGGGTCGAGCTTGAACGCGACGTACGGCTTCGGCGTGCCGTCGGCGGCGGTCTGGAAGTAGCTGGTCCGCAGCGTCGCGCGGATGGTGCCCAGCAGGGACCGCAGGATCCGGTCCTGGTCGAGGCTGGCGACCGCGTCGAGCCCGGCGTGGATCTCCTCGAGCAGCCCGTCGACGAGGTCCTGCGACGCCTCCTGGTGCTCCGGGTCGAACTGCGCCTCGAACAGCCGCACCAGCAGGCGGGCGAGCTGGACGTTGGAGACCAGGCACTCCTCGATGTAGGCCTGGCTGAACGTCGAGCCGCCCTGGCGCAGGTACTTCGCGTAGGCCCGCAGGACCATCGCCTGCCGCCAGGTGAGCCCTGCGCGCAGGACCAGCGCGTTGAACCCGTCGCTCTCGGCGATGCCGGCCCAGACCGCGGCCACCGCGTCCTGGAACAGCTGCCGAGCGTCCTCCCCGGGCAGCTCACCCGTCGGCTCGTAGCGCAGCCCGAAGTCGTACACCCAGGCCGGTGGAAGGCCCGCCCGCTCGATCTTGTACGGCCGCTCGTCGACGACCTCGACACCCATCTCCTGCAACCGGGGCAGCACCAGCGAGAGCGAGACCGGCTCGCCGATGTGGAAGAGCTTGAGCCGGTGCTCTCCCACGGCGGCGTCCGCCGGCGTGTAGAGGTTCAGGTCGATGTCGCGCGGATCCGTCAGTGCCTCCAGCCGGTGCAGGTCCTCGACCGCCGCTTGGGCCGGCAGGTCCTCCTTGTAGGCCTCGGGGAAGGCGTCGGCGTAGACCGCCAGGAGCGCGGCGGCCCGCTCCTCCCCGCAGCTCGCGAGCAGCGCGTCGTAGAAGTCGTCGTCCCACGACCGGGTCGCCGCCACCAGGCGGGCCTCGACCGCGGCCGGGTCGGTGTCGGGCACGGCGTGACCCGGCTCCACCCGCACCACGAAGTGCAGGCGGGCGAGGACCGACTCCGAGACCAGCGCGGTGTAGTCGACGCTCACGCCGTCGAACGCCTCGAGGAGGATCTCCTCCATCGCGTGGCGCACCTGGGTCGTGTACCGGTCGCGCGGCAGGTAGACCATGCACGACATGAAGCGGCCGTAGTCGTCGCGGCGGAGGAAGAGGCGGAGCTGGCGGCGCTCCTGCAGGTGCAGGACGCTCAGGACGATCGCCTGCAGGTCGCCGGTGGAGATCTGGAAGAGCTCGTCCCGGGGGTAGGTCTCGAGGATCTGCAGGAGGTCCTTGCCGGAGTGGCTGGTGCTGGTGAAGCCACTGCGCGCCAGCACCTCGTGCAGCTTTCGGCGGAGCACCGGGATGCGCTGGATGCTCTCGTTGTAGGCCGCGGAGGTGAACAGCCCGAGGAACCGCCGTTCCCCGACGACCTCGCCGGCCTCGTCGAACGTCTTGACTCCGACGTAGTCGAGATGGGCGGGACGATGCACCGTGGACCGGCTGTTCGCCTTGGTGATGATCAGCAGCTTCCGCTCGCGGGCCCGAACACTCACCTCCGGTGGCAGCCGTCCGACGTCGGCGCCCTGCGGCTGGTCCGCGCGCAGGATGCCGAGCCCCGAGGCCGGCACCGCGAGCAGCCGGTCCCCCTCCTCGGGGCTGCCCGTCTCGAGCATGTACTCCCGGTAGCCGAGGAAGGTGAAGTGCTCGTCGGCCAGCCAGCGCAGGAGCTCGCTCGCCTCCGCGACCTCCTGGTGCGGCAAGCCAACCGGCGGCTCGGCGGCGATCTCCTCCGCCATCCGGACGGCCAGGAGGCGCATCTTCGGCCAGTCCTCGACGGCCTCGCGTACGTCGCGCAGGACCCGCTCGAGGTCGGCCGCGAGCTGGGTTCGCGCCGCCTCGGCGGGCTCCCGGTCGATCTCCACCCGCATCCACGACTCGACGGTCGCGTCGGAGCAGTCCGGGCCAGCCTCCTCCCGAGTGGCGACGTCGCACACGGCGAGCAGGCGGCCGGCGACGTCGCGTCGGACCACGAGCTGGGGGTGGATCACGAGGTGGATCGCCCGGCCGTGCCGCGTCAGCTCGGCGGTGACCGAGTCGACGAGGAACGGCATGTCGTCGCACACGACCTCGACGACCGAGTGTCCGCCGTCCTCGGGGATCCTGACCCACACCGAGGCCGTGCCCTGAGGGCGGCTGCCGGCCATCTCGTAGTGGGAGAGAGCGGCGTCGAGGAGGTCCTCGGCGCGGCGCCCGACGAGATCCTCGGCGGCGACGTGCCGGTAGTAGCGCCGCAGGAAGGCAGCGAGCGCCTCTCCGGTCGGCACGTCCCCGGTTCTCGGCGTCGGCGATGCCGCCGAGGCACGTTGCAGCAGCTGGTCCTTCGCGTGCTGTAGGGCGTTTCGCCGGTCTGCCTGCTTGTCCTGCATGATCGCCGACATCGTCGTCGTCGCCCGCCTCGCATACCCCGGATCGGCCCGTTTGCCCGCGCCGTTGCGGGCTAGGTCCCGACCCTAGCGCCGGGGCATCGCGCCGTGGGCTAGAGGTGCGAGCGAAGGCCCCAGAGTGCCGGGAAGTAGTGCATGCCCAGCCGGCTGCGTAGATAGGCCGCCCCGGTGGAGCCGCCGGTCCCCGACTTCGTGCCGATCTGCCGCTCCACCATGAGCACGTGCCGGGAGCGCCACATCGCGGCGTTGGCGTCGTGGTCGAGCAGCCGCTCGGCGAGCTCCCACACCTCGCCGTAGGTGGACCGGTCCGCGGCGACCGTCAGCAGCGAGGCGGTCAGCTGCTCGTCGTCGTCGGCGGGGAGCCCGGCGCGGCGTACGACGTGCAGGAAGGCGTCCCACAGGGAGGGCTCGGCGAGCCGTCGCTCGAGCCGGGAACGCTCCTCGTCGGTCAGCCCCCGGAAGCGGTCGAGGTAGCTCGGGTCCTTCGCGCCGGACAGGAACTCGAGCTCGCGGAACTGCACGCTCTGGAAGCCGCTCGCGGGCGCGAGCCGGTCGCGGAAGACCAGGAAGTCCTGTGGCGTCATCGTCTCGAGGACCGCGATCTGACGGATCAGCACGTCCTCGATCGCGACGACCCGCGCCAGCAGGTGCCGGGCCCGCCACAGGTCGCCGGAGAACATCTCCTCCCGCGCAGCGGTCATCTCGTGCAGCAGCTGCTTGAACCACAGCTCGTAGACCTGGTGGACCGTGATGAACAACAGCTCGTCGTGGGCCGGCGGGTCCGACTCCAGCCGCTGCTGGTCGAGCAGCGCCGCGACCCGCAGGTACGAGCCGTAGGTCAGCCGGGCCCCCTGCTCCCCGAAGTGCCGGTCCTGCTCGGCGTCGCGGTCGAGGGCTGCTGGAGTCTGCTCCTGGTCCGTCACGGCGCCGAGGGTAGTGCCGAACCGCCCGTCGGTCCCACGGCCTAGGGTCCGTGGCGTGACGCTGCGAGCCGGGAGCACGTTTCAGGTGCGCTTCACCACGTGGGGCGGCGGCCGCCACTGGGAGTTCCCGCTGCAGGTCCTCGGCCGCGACGAGCACGGCGTCTGGGGCGGCGGCTCGACCGGCACCCGGCTGTCCCGGCCGGGGGACACCTTCGACTCGACGCACGACTGGGTGTCGCTGTTCCCCGACGGCGGGAAGGCGTGGACCGCATCGTTCTACGACGCGCCCGACCAGGAGGTCGCCATCTTCGTCGACATGACGACCGAGCCGGTCTGGCTCGGCGACACGGTCGACATGGTCGACCTCGACGTGGTGCTGCTGCGCGACGGCTCGCTGTTCGTCGACGACGAGGACGAGTTCGACGAGCACCGGCGCACGCTCGGCTACCCGGCCGGCCTCCTCGCACTGGCCCGCGACACCGCCGCCGCCGTGCTCGACGCGGTGGGTCGGGGGGTCGAGCCGTTCCGTTCTACCGGCGCGCGCTGGCTGCGGGCGTTCCAGGGGACGTCGTGAGCCTGTACGACGTGCTGCTGGCGGCCGCGGGCGGCCGCCCACCCGCACCCGACGGCACGGTCGAGGTGCTGCCGCAGCACGGGCCGGCCGCCGCGGTGGTTGCGTTCTCGGCACACTTCGTGGTCGCGGCCGACGTCGAGCGGGCGTGGGTGCGGGGGCAGCTCCCGGAGGGCGACTGGTCGGCGCCGCACGGCGCGAGGTTCCTCGTGGCGCTCGCCGACCGCATCGGCGCCGACGTCGGGGCCCTGGACGTCGTGCTGGCCCGGTCGGCGGACCGCCTGCCCGGCGACCCGATCGCGCTCGAGGAGATCGCGGCGCGCGAGCACCCGCGGGTGGTGCGGGCGCTGCGCTATCGCGAGGACGTCCGGGTCTGGCGGACTCCCGACGGCGCCGGGCACGTGCTCGTCGGCCGGGGTCTGGCCGGCCGGTGGGAGATGGCCTTCGAGATCGAGCCGGGCGCGCGCGGCGTGGGTCTCGGGCGCGGACTCGCCGCGGCCGCGGCGGCGCTGGTGCCTCGAGGCGAGCTCACCTGGGCGCAGGTCTCCCCCGGGCACCCGGCGTCGCTGCGGGCCGTGCTGGCCGCGGGGTACCGCCCGGTCTGCGCCGAGGTGCTGCTGCCACCCCGCCACTGACCGGCGTACGCCGCCTCGTCCGCGGGAGCGCGGCCCCTCGGCGGCTCAGCCCATGTGCGGGTAGCGGTGGTCGGTCGGCGGCGCGAACGTCTCCTTGATCGAGCGAGTGCTGGTCCAGCGCAGCAGGTTCTGCGCGGCGCCGGCCTTGTCGTTCGTGCCGCTGGCGCGGCCCCCGCCGAACGGCTGCTGGCCGACCACGGCACCGGTCGGCTTGTCGTTGACGTAGAAGTTGCCGGCCGCGAACCGCAGCAGCTCGCTCGCCTCCGCGACGGCCGCCCGGTCCTGCGCGATGATCGAACCGGTGAGGGCGTACGGCGCGACCGACTCCATCTGGCGCAGCATCGCGTCGTAGTCGGCGTCCTCGTAGACGTGCACGCCGAGGATCGGCCCGAAGTACTCCGTCGTGAAGATCTCGTTCTCGGGGTCGGTCGACTCGAGCACGGTGGGCCGGACGAACCAGCCCTCGCCGTCGTCGCACGTCCCGCCGGCGACGACCGTGATGGTGTCGTCGGCCTTGGCGCGCTCGAGCGCCGCCTTGTGCTTCGCGAACGCACGGTCGTCGATGACGGCCCCCATGAAGTTCGACAGGTCGGTGACGTCGCCCATCGCGATCGACTCGGTCGTGCTCGCGAGGTCGTCGCGCAACGACTTCCAGATGCTGCGAGGAACGTACGCGCGCGAAGCCGCGGAGCACTTCTGTCCCTGGTACTCGAACGCGCCGCGGACGAGAGCGGTGCGCAGCACGTCCGGGTCCGCCGAGGGGTGCGCGACGACGAAGTCCTTGCCACCGGTCTCCCCCACGATGCGCGGGTACGACCGGTAGGACGCGATGTTGTCGCCGATCTGCTTCCACAGCGAATGGAAGACCGCGGTCGAGCCGGTGAAGTGGATGCCGGCGAGGTTCGGGTCGACCATGGCCACCTCGGACACCGTCTTGCCGTGGCCGGTCATCATGTTGATGACGCCCGGCGGGAGGCCGGCCTCCTCGAGCAGCATCATGATCAGGTGCGCGGCGTACTGCTGCGTGGGCGCGGGCTTCCAGACGACCGTGTTGCCCATCAGCGCCGGCGCGGTCGGCAGGTTCCCGGCGATCGCGGTGAAGTTGAACGGCGTGATCGCGTAGACGAAGCCCTCGAGTGGCCGGTGGTCGGTGCGGTTCCAGACCCCGGGCGACGACATCGGCTGCTCGGCGTAGATCTGGCGGGCGAAGGCCACGTTGAAGCGCCAGAAGTCGATGAGCTCGCAGGCCGAGTCGATCTCCGCCTGGATCGCGGTCTTGGACTGGCCGAGCATCGTGGCGGCGTTCAGCGTCGCCCGCCACGGACCGGCCAGCAGGTCGGCGGCCTTGAGCAGGACGGCGGCGCGGTCGTCGAAGGTCATCGCCCGCCACGCCGGAGCCGCCTCGAGGGCGGCGTCGACGGCCGCGCGCGCGTCCTCGCGCGTCGCGCCGCGCATCGTGCCGAGCACGTGGTGGCGGTTGTGCGGCTGCACGACCTGCATCTCCTCGCCACCGCCGAAGCGCTTGTCGCCACCGATGGTCATGGTGAGCTCGCGCGGCTCGCTGGCACAGCGCTTCAGGGTCTCCTCGAGCTCGGTGCGCTCGGCACTGCCCGGGGCGTACTGCCGGACCGGCTCGTTGACGGGGGTCGGGACCTGGGTGACGGCGTCCATGCCGGTCATCGTGTCACGATCCGAGACGGCCGTGGAGACCGGTGGGAGGCGGTGTCGCCGCTCAGCTCTCGACGGCCACGAGGGCCGGCAGCTCCTGCACGGCGTACCAGCCGAGCTCGTGGTCCTCCACCGAGTCGACGACGAAGGATGCGTCGTCGTCCCCCGCCTCCGCCGCGGCGAGCGCCGCTGCGCCACGGCGCACGTCCGCCGTCGCCGCGGGGTCGTCCACCAGGGCGGACACGACCTGGGAGAGGGTCACCGGGTCGGCGAGCCGCACCGCGGCACGGTCGAGGTCGGGCGCGGGGCGGGCCGCCGGGTCCGGAACGTCGGCCGCCAGCACCACCCGCCGGGCCACGTCCTCGGCGCCGACGAGCCGGCGCAGCGACGCCTTCGCGGCGGCGGTCGTCGCGACGTACTCGAGCTCCTCCTGGTCCCCCTCGGCGTACCACTCCCGCAACGCGGGCGTCACGGCGTAGGCGACCGGGGACTCCACCGATCCGGCCGCCAACGCGGCGGCGAGCGCGGGCAGGGTCATCGGCAGGTAGACGCGCACTACAGCGCCACCCCGAGGTCGTCCGGCCGCGGGTCCCGCAGGGCCCGGGAGCTCGTGCGCAACGAGGTCTCGAGCACCGCGAGACGACGGGCGGGGTCCATCAGGTTGGCACCGATCTCCGCGAGGTCGTCCGGTCCCGGCGCGAGCAGGGTCACCGAAGCGCCGCCGCGGCTCACCTTGTGCGCCTCGGTCAGCATCCGCCGCGTGACGCGCCGGCGGACCCGCCGCTCCAGCCGCGCGGCGACCTGGCGCGGGCGGTCGCTCACGAAGGACGCCATCGGGGCCAGCACGTAGACCTCGTCCAGCGCCTCCCTGGCCAGCAGGTCGACGCTGGTCGTCGAGCAGGTGCCGCCGTCGACATAGCGCCCAGCCCCGATCGTGACCGGCGCGTACCACCCGGGGATCGCGCACGACGCCATGACCGCCTCGTCCAGGCGGGCCGCCGGGGCGCCGTCCCGGCCGAAGGCGATCCGGCGGCCGGTGTCGTAGTCCATCGCCACCACCCACACCCCGTCGCGGGCAAGCCAGCCGTCGGCGCCGCGCACCGAGGCCACCATCCGGCCGACCTCTGCCAGGGTGCCGGTGCCCGCTGGGGTAAGGGCCGCGAGGACGGCGAGCGGCGGCAGTTGGCGCGGGTGCGCGACCGACCGGCGCAGCAGGGCCGGCGACCCGACCCCGATCCGGGGACGCGGCGGCAGCGCCCCACCGGTGGCCGTGTCGTAGCGCCAGTCCGAACCGAGCTCGTGCGGCAGCGGCATGCCGCGCTGGTGGGCCAGCAGGTCCGCCACGGTCAGCCCCGAGCCGAGGAGTGCGGCGAGCACCGAGCCCGCCGACGTGCCGACGATGACGTCCGCCTCGTGGGGGTCGAAGCCCTCGACCTCGGCCACCGCGTGCAGGGCCCCGATGGTCCAGGCAGCCCCCAGCACGCCGCCGGCACCGAGGACGAGCCCGCGCCGCGGACTCATCGCACCGTCTCCAGGAGCTCGGCCAGCGCGTCGGTGAGGCACTGGGCGAGGACCGAGACGTCCGGCATCGCGTCCCGGTCGGCGTTCAGGCCGTAGAACACCCCGCCGTGGTACGACGTGAGGCCGATGCTCAGGGCCTGGCCCTTGGCGAGCGGGACCACCGGGAACGCCGCGAGCATCATGGCGTTTCCCGCGTACAGCGGCTGCTGGGGTCCGGGCACGTTGGTGACGACGAGGTTGAACCAGCG
>DASVBQ010000255.1:0-11097 GCA_036375795.1 Actinomycetes bacterium | reverse complement strand
AAGACCGAGCCCACCGCCGACGAGCTGCGTGCCCGCTGCACCCGGCACCTGAACGGTCACGGTCGCCGCACGTCCTCCGACGTCCTGGCCGAGATCCACGAGGAGCTCGGCGAGGTTGCCGTGGACCGCTACGGCGCGGGCGGCGTCGTGGCCGAGCTCGAGGCGGAGGTGCGCGAGCTGCTCGGCAAGCCGGCCGCGGCCTTCATGCCGAGCGGCACGATGGCGCAGCAGATCGCGCTGCGCGTGCACGCCGACCGGGTCGGCCGTCGCGTCGTGCTGTGGCATCCCACGAGCCACCTGGAGCTGCACGAGGACCAGGCGCTGCCGCGGCTGCACGGCCTCCACGGCCGCCCGGTCGGCGACCCGCACCGTCTGCTCACGGTCGAGGACCTCCAGGACGTCGCGGAGTACGCCGCCGTGCTCCTGCTGGAGCTGCCGCAGCGGGAGATCGGCGGCCGGCTGCCGCCCTGGGACGACCTGGTGTCCCAGACCGAGCTGGCAAGGTCCCACGGCACCGCGGTGCATCTCGACGGCGCTCGCCTTCTCGAGACCCTGCCGTTCTACGGCAGGTCCGCTGCCGAGGTGGCCGGGCTGTTCGACAGCGTCTACGTCTCGCTCTACAAGGGCATCGGTGGCATCGCCGGCTGCGTGCTCGCGGGCGATGAGCAGCTGGTGAGCGGGGCCCGCGAGTGGCGGCACCGGCACGGCGGCACGCTGTTCGGCATGTGGCCCTACGCCGCAGCCGGGCTGGCCGGGCTGCGCCGTCGCGGGCCGCAGATGGCGACGTACGTGGAGCACGCCCGGGTTCTCGCCGCGGAGCTCTCGGGGCTGGACGGCGTCGAGATCGTGCCCGACCCGCCGCAGACGCAGATGTTCCACCTGTACCTGCGGGCGCCGGCAGAGGCGCTCACCGCGCGGATGCGCCGCCTCGCGGTCGAGGACGACCTCTGGACCTGGCCCGCCGCCAACCCCACCGACCTCCCGTCCTGGCAGGCGGTCGAGGTGAGCGTCGGTGACGCGACGATGGGCTGGGCACCGGCCGAGGTCCGCGACCTGGTCGCCGGGCTGCTCGCCTCGGCCACCAGTGCACCCGACTAGGCGATGCCCCACCCGGCGAAGTCGGCGTCCAGGTGCGCGCGCAGCCGGCGCACGTCGTCCGCCAGCTCGGCCACGATCCGCTCCCGCACGTCGTCGGAGATGTCGACCGGCACCGGGGACGTCGTCCGCTCACCGTCCCGGCCGGTGATCCGGCGGAGCGCGCCGAGCGTGTTGTTCTCCAGCTCCTTGAAGCGGCGGGTGGCCGGGAAGTGGTGCTTGAGCCCCTTGCGGACCCAGAGCGGGACCGGGGAGCGGACGGCACGGTCCTTGGTCTGGTAGAAGTCCCGGTCGAGGTCGGCGGGCGCGAAGCCGGGGTCGACGCCGATGAACTCGTAGACCCGTGCCACGGTCGCGTCTCGGGACGCGCGGAGGTCCTCCGCCGTGATCACCAGCAGCTGCTTGCGGGGGAAGTGCTCCAGGTACTGCTCGATCTGCAGGGCGTACCTGCTGTAGTCGAGGTAGATGGGGTCGGCGAACACGGCCGTGGAGAACGGCGCCCGTTCGCTGCCCTCGGTCACTCGCGTCTGGTAGTGCGAGCGGATCCTGGCGATGGGGTCCCGGACGACGTAGACGAGCCGGACGCCGGGGAGGTGCGCGGCTATCCGCTCCGGCACGCCGCGGTAGCGGGGGTACTTCGTGTACACGTTCGAGGCTTCACCGATCGCCAGGACGTCCGGCCCGGTCGCGGGGAACTGCCGTCGGTACCAGTCGATCCCGCGGTGCCAGTTGCCCTCCTCGGCGAAGAACTCGGGCGCCTTGTACTGCGGCGTGGCCACCTGCGGATGGGCGCCCAGGTAGTGGAAGAGGCTCGTCGTCCCGGCCTTCATCGCTCCGATGAGCAGGAAGGTCGGGAGCCGCTGACCGATGACGACGCTGCTGTCGGACCTCACCGAACGTCCCCCCTCGCTCCAGACCCTCAGGAGACGGCCACTGCGGCGCCCGACTCCCAGAACACCGAGGAGTCGCTCGCCAGCTGGTCGCGCAGCATCAGCTGCACGGCGTCACGGACGTACCAGTCCGGCAGCGGCTCGTTGTTCAGCAGCGCCGTTCTGAGCTGGGTGCCACTGATCGCCACCGTGTCGGGGGCCGAGAGGGCGTCGTACTCGCTCGTCTCGGGGTTGAAGCCGAACGGCTCGAAGAAGACCGGTGTGATGCCGAGGTCGTCGAGACTCTCGAACAGCTCCCGCGTCTGGTGGTCGGAGTACCAGTTCTCGACGCCGGTGTGGTCCCGGCCGACGATGAAGTGGTCGCACCCCATGTTCTTGCGACAGATGGCGGTGAAGACCGCCTCGCGCGGTCCGCAGTACCGCGAGTACGTGGAGAACGCGCCCAGGACGACCTTGCCGGGTGGGTAGACGCCGGACTCCAGGAGCAGCTGGTAGCTCTGCAGGATCGGGCCGGACAGGAAGTCGCCGGCCTTCTTGGGTCCGATCACCGGGCTGATGTACAGGCCGTCCGCGTGCACCATCTCCAGCGCACGCAGCTGGATGAACTCGTGGACCCGGTGCGGCACGTTGCGGGTGTGGAACCCGACGACCCGGCTCCAGCCCTTCTGGCTGAAGATCAGCCGGGTGCGGGTCGGGCTGAGCTCGTACCGCTCGTGCGCGGACGTCGGTCGCTCGACGAGCGTCACCTCACCCGCGACGAACCGGCTTCCGCCCGCCGCCAACCGGGCCACGCCGGGGTGCTCCAGTGACGCGGTGCCGAACCACGACTCGGCCACCTCGCGCAGGTCGAACGAGTTGATCTCGCTCACGTCCAGCGTCGCGTGGATCCGGCCGGCAGCGCTGCTGAGGGCGATGCGGTCTCCCACGTGGATGTCGCCCACCGACGCCTCGTCGACCTGCAGGACGATGGGCATCGTCCACGGAAGCCCGTTGGGGAGACGGTTGGTCCGCAGCACGCTGTCGAGCGTCGCCTTGTTCATGAACCCGCGCAGCGGCGAGTACGTCCCGTTGGCGATCTGGGCGCAGTCCATCAGGTCGGTGGGCCCGACGACGAGTCGCTTGAGGCTGAGCAGCTCGTGGCGGTTGGCCGAGAGGGCCTCGCGGTTGACGAGGCACCCACCGTGGGGCTCTACCAGCAGCGAGATGGGTGCGGGCGAGTAGTGGTCGTCCTGGCGGCCCCAGCTCTTCTCGAACTCCCCGATGACCCGCCGCACCATGCTGGCCGAGGCCACCGGGAACGCCCCGATCGCCGTCTCTGCGGCGAGGACCAGGCCGTCCGCTCCGTCGATGAGCGTGTTGTAGACGTCGTTCACCTCGGCGCGCGTGGGATGCGGTGAGGTGACCATCGACTCCATGAGGTTGGTCGCCACGTAGACCGGTACGCCGAGCTCCTTCGCCCGGCGGATGATCTCCTTCTGCACGAACGGGAGCTTCTCGACGTTCACCTGACGCGACAGGTCCCCGCGGTCGATCAGGAGGGCATCCGAGCGCGCCGCGATCTCCGCGAGGTTGACCAGTCCGTTCAGGCACTCGATCTTGGAGATGATGACCGCGTCGGGGGCCGCTGCCGCGCGCACCTCCTCGACGTCGGCGGGGAAGTTGGCGAACGACAGCGCGACGTGCTTGACGCCCATGCGGTTGCCGATCTCGATCGCCTGCCGGTCCTTCTCGGTCAGCGGTGGCATGTCGATGTCGCGCTCGAGGACGGTGATGGCCTTGCTCGACCCGATCTCGCCACCGTTGAGGACCCAGAGGTCGGCGCCGTCACGGTCGACGGAGAGAACCTGGGTCAGGACCTCGGCGTCGATCCTGACCAGGTCGCCGGGGACGAGCCGCCTGACGATCCCGTCGGGGTAGAAGCCGAGGTCGCCCTCGGCACCGGGGCGGCCGGCGACGCGGAGCGACTGGTTCTCCGCGACGGAACGCGTGCGTGCCGAGGCAGTGCGGACCTGGGCGCCTTCGGTGTCGAGGCAGATCGGCAGGCTGGTCCTGCTCTGGATGTACTCCAGCGTTGCCGGCAGCTCGGCGACCTTCGTGTGCGAGAGGTTGAGGCGCAGCAGGCTGACGCCCGTTTCCTCCAACCTGCCGATCACACGGTCGTTGAGCGACGCCGGTCCGAGCGTGCACCAGATCTCTCTTGCCATCGTCCGAACCCCTTGCCCTCTCGGGAGCAGCAGGCCGTGCCGCCTCAACCCCCCGGGCGGCCACGGCGCTCCGGTCCCGAGCGTAGGCAGGCACGAGGGTCGGGCCGACCGGCAGAAGTCCGAGAGCGACTAGGACATTTGCGGGAGGGTCCGTGGTGACCGCTCCGGCTACACCTCGACCTGCGGGAGCCGGGTGAGCGGCTCGGCGAACCGCTCGTCGGAGACCTCCTCGTCGACCATCTCGCCGCTGAGGAACGCGTCGTAGGCGGCCATGTCGAAGTGGCCGTGACCACACAGCGCGGTGAGGATGACCTTCTCCTCGCCGGACTCCTTGCAGGCCATCGCCTCGCGGATGCAGGCCGCCAGCGCGTGCGTCGGCTCGGGTGCCGGCACGATGCCCTCGCTGCGGGCGAACTGGATCGCCGCCGTGAAGCACTCGATCTGGGGGATCGCCACGGCCTCCATCAGCCCGAGCTCGTAGACGTGGGAGATCAGCGGGCTCATGCCGTGGTAACGCAGGCCGCCGGCGTGGATCGGGTCCGGGATGAAGTCGTGGCCCAGGGTGTGCATCTTCAGCAGTGGCGTGAACCCTGCCGTGTCGCCGTAGTCGTAGGCGTAGACACCGCGGGTGAACGACGGGCACGAGGCCGGCTCGACCGCGCGGATGGTCGGGGACATCCTCCCGGCCATCTTCTCGCGCAGGAACGGGAAGGCCAGCCCGGCGAAGTTCGAGCCGCCGCCGGTGCACCCGACGATCAGGTCGGGGCTGTCCCCCGCCTTGGCCAGCTGCAGCAGCGCCTCCTCGCCGATGACCGTCTGGTGCAGCAGCACGTGGTTGAGGACGCTGCCGAGCGAGTAGTGCGCCGCCGCGTCGCCGGCGGCCGCCTCCACGGCCTCGCTGATCGCGATGCCGAGGCTGCCGGTGAGGTTCGCGTCGTCGGCGAGGGCCTTCCGGCCGGACTCGGTGAGCTCGGACGGGCTGCGGTGGACCGTCGCGCCGAAGGTCTCCATCACCGACTTGCGGTAGGGCTTGCTGTCGTAGGAGGCGCCGACCTGCCACACCTCGCAGTCCAGGCCGAAGACCGCACAGGCGAAGGCCAGAGCCGTGCCCCACTGCCCGGCGCCGGTCTCGGTGGTGAGCTTCGTGACACCGGACTTCTTGTTGTAGTACGCCTGCGGCACCGCGGTGTTGGGCTTGTGCGACCCGGCCGGCGACACCCCTTCGTACTTGTAGTAGATCCGCGCGGGTGTCCCCAGCGCCTTCTCCAGGCGGTGCGCCCGGTAGAGCGGCGAGGGCCGCCAGAGGCGGTAGACGTCCTGCACCTCGTCGGGGATGTCGACGTAGCTGTCCTGCGTGACCTCCTGCAGGATCAGGTCCATCGGGAACAGCGGCGCCAGGTCGTCCGGCCCGACCGGCTGGTGCGTCGCCGGGTGCAGCGGCGGAGGGGGCGGGGAGGGCAGGTCCGGGATGATGTTGTACCAGCGCGTCGGCATCTCGGACTCGTCGAGCAGGATCTTGTGCTGTTCCGCCACCGTGGCCTCCCTGGGTGGTCCTGGTTGCCACCGACGCTAGTGGGGCGTACGCACCGGCCGGAAGACATCGGGCAGGATCGGGGTGTGCCCCTGCCATCCCCGCGACTCGTCGCCACCGACCTGGACGGGACCATCGTCCCGTGGGACGGGGAGATCACCGATCGCACGGTCGCGGCGCTGCAGGCCGTCGAGGGTCTCGGCGTGCCGGTCGTGTTCGTCACCGGACGGCCCGCGCGCTGGATGGCCGACGTCGCCGAGCGGACGGGGCACACCGGGGTGGCGGTGTGCGCCAACGGCGCGGTGCTCTACGACCTGCACACGGAAGAGGTGGTCGAGACCTTCCCGATCGCCGTCGAGGTGGGGCTGGACGTTGCGCGCCGGCTGCGCGAGGCGCTGCCGGACATCGCGTTCGCCGTGGAGACCGTCGAGGGCTTCGCGCACGAGGAGACGTACACGCCGCGGTGGGATATCGGGCGCCCGCGCGAGGTCGCGCACATCGAGCGGATCTACGAAGCGCCGGCCCTGAAGCTGCTCGCCCGGCACGAGGCGATGGGCTCGGACGACTTGCTCGCCGCCGCCCGTGACGTGGCCGGCGACCTGGTCGAGATGACCCACTCGTCGACGTCGGGGCTGCTGGAGATCTCGGCGGCCGGGGTCTCGAAGGCCACCACGCTGGCGCGTATCTGCGCCGAGCGAGGCATCGACGCCACGGAGGTCGTGGCGTTCGGGGACATGCCCAACGACCTGCCGATGCTGGCGTGGGCGGGGCGGTCGTACGCCGTGGCGGGCGGGCACCCGGAGGTGCTCTCCGCGGTCGAGCAGGTGGTGGCCGCCCCCGAGGAGGACGGCGTCGCGCGCGAGCTCGAGCGGCTGTTCGCCCTCTGACCCGTCGGCACGTACCGTGAGGTGATGGCGGGACGGATCAACGTTCCGGTGCCGGCCCTGGTGCTGTGCGCCGCCCTGCTCGCCGGCTGCGGCGTCGCCGACGGCGCGGAGTCCGTGGCGGTGCCGTCGCCCGGCTCCACCGCGGACAGCCGGCCGACCGGATCGAGCGACGAGGCGACGCCGTCGCCATCGGGCGCCCCTGACCGGGCGCCGGAACCCCGCCGGTCCCGGCTGAGCATTCCCGCGCTCGGGGTCGTCGACGTGCCGGTCGTCCGCTACCGAGGTGCGCCGGACGACGCGCGGGGCACCGCGATCCAGAACCGCGGGCCGGCGGCATCGCCGCGTGGCCCGGGTGGCGGCGTGGGCCCGGGGGAGGTGGGCAACTTCATCGTCACCGGGCACCGGACGTCGCACGCCGCGCCCTTCCGCGACCTGCCGTCCCTCCGTCCCGGCGACCACGTGCTCGTGCGCTCCGGCGACACCGTCTACGACTACGTCGTGACCGACACGAGGCGGGTGTCGTTCCGCTCCGAGCGGTCCAAGGCGCGCCAGGTCGCGGCCGTCCCGGGCAGCCCGGGGGAGCAGGCCGAGGAGCCGATGATCACTCTGTCCACCTGTGCGACTCCCGAGGACCATGCCGCCGGCAACCACTGGTCGGACCGTTTCGGCAACCCAGAGCACCGCATCGACAAGGTCGGCGTGCTGACCGGGGCCGGCCCGGCCGGACCGCGCGGCCGCGCGGGCGCGCGCTAGAGGTACTGGCCCGTGGCGTGCGGCCGGGGCTCCTCCGGGTGGCCCGGCCCGTCGGGCATCGAGACACCGCTGGGCAGCGCTCGGCGGCGGATCTCCTCGAACTGCGCTCGCGCCGCCATCTGCTGGGCGAACAGTGCCGTCTGGATGCCGTGGAACAGCCCCTCGAGCCAGCCGACCAGCTGGGCCTGGGCGACCCGCAGCTCGGCCTCACTCGGGACCGCCTCGTCGGTGAACGGCAGCGAGAGGCGCTCGAGCTCCTCGACCAGCTCGGGCGCGAGACCCTCCTCGAGCTCCTTGATCGAGCGGGTGTGGATCTCCTTCAGGCGGACCCGGCTGGCCTCGTCCAGCTCGGACGCCCGGACCTCCTCGAGCAGCTGCTTGATCATGCTGCCGATGCGCATGACCTTGGCCGGCTGGTCGACCAGGTCCGTGACCGAGCGCTCGTCGTCGCCCTCCTGCACGCCGTCGGTGGTCTCGACCGCCATCCCGGTGGGGCTGACGACCACCACGCGCTGGTCGGCCGGGTCGTTCTGCTCCTCGCTCATGACCCCCATCCTTACCCACGGCGCAACCCGGTGGCGGGGCCCGGTCCCGGCTGGCAGGCTGCCGTCCTTGTGACCAGCATGACCACGACCTTCCGCCGGCTGGGCCCGGCCGACCTCGCCGACGTGACCGCCCTGCTGGCGGCCTGCGACGTCGCAGTCCTCGGACGCACCGACTTCACCGACGAGGAGATTGCCTCTGACCTTCGCCGCACCGACCTGGAGGCGTACGGCTGGTACGACGGTCACGGTGTGCTCGCCTGCTACGGCTGGGTGCACCGGGTCGACGTGACCGACAAGGTGCAGATCGACGCGTACGTGCACCCCGCGCACGACGATCGGCTCGGGCTCCGGGTGCTGGAGCACCTCGAGTCACGGGCCCGGGAGCTGGTCCGCGAGGTCGGGCACGAGGCGGTCGTCTTCGACATCGGGGTCTACCGCCAGGACGAGAGGACCCGCGCCTGGATGGTCGAGCGCGGCTTCGAGGCCGCGACGCTGTTCACCCGGATGCGCATCGATCTCGACGGACCGGTCGAGGTGGTCGACCCCGCCATGGTGAGCGTCCGGCGCTCGGAGGGCCGCGAGGAGGACCTGCGCGCGGCGCACCGGATCAGCGAGGACGCGTTCGTCGAGCACTACGGCCACGTCTCGACGTCGTACGAGACCTGGCTGGAGCGGCTCACCGAGCGCGGCGCCGACTGGGCCGACATCTGGCTCGCCGAGCTCGACGGTGACCCGGTCGGGGTGCTCGTGGGCACCCGCCAGTTCGTCGAGGACGACAACGGCGGTTACGTCAGGACGCTGGGCACCCTGCCGTCGGCCCGCGGCCTCGGGGTCGGGAAGGCGCTGCTGCGCGCCTACTTCGCCGCCGCGCAGCGGGCCGGTCGGGAAGCCGTCCTGCTGCACGTCGACGTCGCCAACGTGACCGGCGCGCTGCGGCTGTACGAGTCGGTCGGCATGCGGCCGGTGCTCGAGATCGACGCGTGGACCAAGCGGGTCCCCGTCGCGGACTCCGATCTCGTGAACTCCGATCTTGTGGACTCCGACACACCGGCCTGACGGCGTGTCCGGTGCGCGGGAGTCCACAACTCGAGCCAGCGCTGGCCGGCCCCGGGGGCGGGGCCGGCCAGCGGGTGCGGCGTCGGGTCAGGCCGCAGGCTCGACGTCGTACGACGGCTCGGCCGGCTCCTCGACCCTCGCCGGGCGGGGCAGCCGCAGCGTCACGGCGGCGAGGATCGTCCCGACGGCGGCGATGACGGCGGCCCCGACGAACGCCGCCGAGTACCCGTCCGTGAGCGAGGCCACGTCGCCGAGCTCGCCGGCGCCGGACGCCGCCGCGACCGCGGTCATCGCCGCCAGCCCCAGGGCGGACCCGACCTGGTAGCTCGTGTTGACGATGCCGGCGGCCAGACCGCCCTCCTCGGGCCGGGCCGAGGACAGCGCAACCCCCAGCGACGGGATGAACGCGAGCGACATGCCGGCCGCCGCGATCAGCGAGGCGGGGAGGACGTCGCTCCAGAACGCGCCGTCCGGCCGGACGACCGACAGCGCGCCCAGGCCCACCGTCAGGATCGCCATGCCCGCCACGAGGGTGCTCTTCGGTCCGAACCGGGCGATCACCCGCGGGGCGACGAGAACCATGCCGAGCATGATGAGCACGGTCATCGGGAGCAGGGCCGACCCCGACGGGAACGCGGACAGGCCGAGCACCTGCTGCAGGTACAGGTTCAGGAAGAACCACATCGGCACCCACGCGGCGCCGAGCAGCAGCTGCGCGAGGTTCGCCGCGGCCAGGTTGGGCGTGCGGAAGATGCCCAGGCGGACGAGCGGGTGCCGGTGCCTGGCCTGCACGAGGAGGAACACCCCCAGCATCGCGAGCGCCCCGAGGCCGACCAGGACCGTCTGGGCCGAGCCCCAGCCGACCTCGGGAGCGCGCACGATGGCGTACACGCCGGCGGCCAGGCCGCCGGTGACGGTGAGGGCACCGAGCACGTCGTGGCTGCCGCGGGTGCCCGGCACTGCCGGCATGACGGCCGGCACGGCCAGCACGACGGCGATCGCGATGGGGATGTTCAGGTAGAACACCCACGGCCAGCTGGCGTACTCGGTGATGACGCCGCCGAGGAAGACGCCTGCGGTGCCTCCGGCCGGCGCCGCCGCGCCGTACAGCGCCAGCGCCTTGGTGAGCTCCTTGGGGTTGGCGCCGAAGAGCACCATGAGCAGGGTCAGTGCGGACGGGGCGATGAGCGCGGCGCCGGCGCCCTGTACGGCGCGGCCGACCAGCTCGGTCGGGACGTTCGCCGCCGCACCGGCGACGACGGACCCGGCAAGCAGGACGACCCAGCCGGCGGTGAAGACCTTGCGGGCGCCGAGCAGGTCCGACAGACGACCGCCGAGCAGCAGCAGACCGCCGAACGCGATGACGTAGGCGTTGAACACCCACGAAAGGTCCTGCGTGGCGAAGCCCAGGTCGGTCCGCATCTCGGGGAGGGCGACGCCGATGATGGACGTGTCCATGATCACCATGAACTGAGCGGCTGCGATGAGGCCGAGCGCCCACCAGCGGCGGTTGCTGGACCGGCTCGCGGCCTGAGACGAAGCGGCGGACATGACCTTCCTCTTTCCGTAAGTGGGTTTACCCGGTACGGGTATTACGGCGAGAGGTTGCCCGGCGGTCCTGTCCAACCGCTGTCCGCCCGGTCAGGCGAGCGCGAGGACCACCTTGCCGACGCGCGCCGGGTCCTCGAGCCGGGCGTAGGCCGCGGCGACGTCCTCCAGGGGCAGCACGTCGTCGACGACCGGCGCCCAGGTCGAGGTCTCGACGTGGGCGAGCAGCGCGGCGAAGTCCCGTGGGCTGCCCATCGAGCTGCCGAGCACCGACAGGTGCCGCCAGAACACGGTGAACAGGTCCACGGTGGCCGTCGCGCCGGCGGTCCGGCCCAGGCTGACCAGCCGACCACCCCGGCGCAGCGCGCCGAGCAGGGTGGGCCAGTCGGCCCCGGCCGAGTCGAGCACCAGGTCGGCTCCCGCAGCGCCGACCGCGTCGCGGAGCTCGTCGGCATAGCGGGCCGAGGTGCGCAGCACTCCGGCCGCGGCACCGAGACGGGCGGCGGCGTCGAGCTTCGCCTGGCTGGAGGACACGGCAACCACCCGCGCGCCGAGGGCCGCCGCGATCTGCACGGCGAACGTGCCGAC
>DASVBQ010000254.1:0-5928 GCA_036375795.1 Actinomycetes bacterium | reverse complement strand
CGGGACGCTGTGGCTGTGCTGGATGGTGGTCCGCGACGTGCTGCACCCCGAGCACGACCCGGTACGCACCGCCGCCGACGGCACGACCGTCGCCGACGACCCGGCCGGCGGCGTCCTCGACGGCACCGAGGACGCCTTCCGACTTCGCCCTGCCTGACCCACGCCCGCGTCATGTGTGGACGCTCGTGCACCGGACACACCGACGGTCCGGTGTGTCGGAGTCCACTTTTTGGTCTGGCGGGCCGGGTCAGGTGGTCGGGAGCGGGCAGACGCGGTCGGGGTGGAGGGTGGTGAGGCGGACGTTGCAGTCGAGCTCGTCGCCGATCTGCGGCGGGGTCACCGAGGCCGGCAGCAGCAGCAGCGAGACGTGCATCTGCGGCGGCTCGGCGAACCACCGCTGCCGGCCCGCCCAGGCGAAGGGGCTCAGGCTCAGGTTGGCTGCGGCCAGCGTGCCCATCGCCAGCGCCTTGCCCCGGCCGACCGGCCCGCGCACCGAGCGAGGCGCCTCGAGGGCGACCCCGTGCGCGGTACCGCCGCTCACCACCACCAGGTGGCAGTCCCGCAGCGCCCGCCGCCGGCGGTAGCCGTAGTGCTCGCCCCGCTCGAGCGGGTGCACGTCCAGCACGGTCCCGCGCGCGGTCAGCGCTCCGCGGTCGCCGAGCCAGAGCGAGGTCCCGATCCGCGGCCGGAACGTCGTGCCGGGGAACTCCGCGCGCAGCCGGGTGAGCTCCGCGGGCGAGAGGTGGCTGACCCAGGCGGTGTCCGTCGGCACCCCCGCGGCGGCGAACCGGCGCAGCCCGTCGGCGACCTCGCCGGCCGGGTCGTACCCGCCGTGGCGGTCCATGGGCAGGTGGAAGGCCAGACCTTCCAGCCGTACGCCGGACAGCAGGCCGGCGACGTGCGTCACCTGGTCGGTGGGCAGCCCGTGGCGGCGCATCGACGTCATCGCCTCGACGATCACCCGCGCACCCGAGGCCGCCCGGAGGGTGTCGAGGTGCGACACCGTGCGGACCACGCGCCCGGTCGGGTCCTCCTCGGGGCGCGGGTAGGACGGGGTGAGCACCAGGACGTCGCCGGCGAAATGCTCGCGCACGACCGGGAGCTCGTCGGTGGTGCCGACCGCGACCGCGTCGACGCCGAGCAGCGTGGCCTCCTTGGCGAGGCGCGCGTTGCCGAGCCCGTAGCCGTTGCCCTTGATGACCGGGACGATGCCGGGCGTGGCGTCCACCACCTGCCGCAGATGCGACCGCCAGCGGTCCTCGTCCACGTACAGCGAGAAGGTCATCCGCGGCGGTCCATGTAGACCTCGAACGCCTTGAACAGCAAGCGGTTCAGCGGCAGGTCCCACTCGCCGAGGTACTCCACCGCTTCCCCGCCGGTGCCCAGCTTGAACTGGATCAGCCCGAAGTGCGGGTCGTCCTCGGAGAGCGTGTCGGTGATGCCGCGCAGGTCGTAGACGGCGGCGCCGGCCTCCGCCGCGTCGCGGATCATCCGCCACTGCACGGCGTTCGAGCCGCGGACGTCGCGCTTGGCCGTCGAGGACGCGCCGTAGGAGTACCACGCGTGCCGGCCGACGCGGACCATCGTCGTCGCCGCGACGAGGTCGCCCTCGTGCCGGGCCAGGTACAGCCGGATCCGGTCCGGGTCCTCGGCGCGCATCGCGGTCCACATGCGCTGGAAGTAGGACAGCGGGCGGCCGGTGAAGTGGTCACGCTCGGCGGTCTCGAGGTAGAGCCCGTGGAACGCGGGGAGGTCGGCCTCGGTGCCGAGCGACACCTCCACGCCGGCCTTGTCGGCCTTCTTCACGTTGCGCCGCCACAGCTGGTTGAAGCCCTTGAGCAGCTCCTCCTCGGTGCGGCCCTCGAGCGGCACCTGGAAGACGAACTGCGGCTGGCCCGCGGCGAAGCCCTCGTCGCCCGCGGGCTCCCGCCAGCCCAGCCGGGACAAGGTCGCGGTCACCCGATCCGCGACCGGGTCGTGCACGTCGGGGGGTACGTCGGTGAGCCGTTTCGCGGCGCCGTCCGAGACCGCCGCCTTGACCGTCCCTGCAGCCCAGCGCCGCCGGACCAGCAGCGGTCCCATCTTGACGCCGAACGCGCCGGCGTCGCGCAGGTGCTCGACCATCGGCGCGAGCCACGACTCCAGGTCGTCGGCGGCCCAGTCGATGACCGGCCCCTCCGGGAGGTAGGCGAGGAACTTCTTCACCTTGGGGACCTGGCGCAACAGCACCAGCCCGGCGCCGACCAACGTGTCGTCCTCGTCGAACCACCCGAGGCTCTGTGAGCCCCACTCGGCCTTGACCGCGGCCCACGAGGGGCACTGGAGGAAGCTCACCGACGTGGCCGTGGCCCGGTCGGTCACGAAGGCTAGGTGCTCGTCGCGACTGATCTGTCGCACAGTGATGGCCACGGGCGAGCAGGCTACCGACGCGACACAAACGGAAGTGGACCGGCCACCCGGCGCGAAACGCCGTGGGTGGCCGGGCCACTTCGGGGAGCGACGGGCGCTACCTCAGGCCTGGCGGGCGGCCTGGGCCTCGATCTCGATCTTGATCTTCTTGGAGACGAGGACGCCACCGGTCTCCAGCGCGACGTTCCAGGTCATCCCGAAGTCCTCGCGGTCGATCTCGGTGCTGGCCGTGACGGCGAGCTTCTCGTTGCCCCACGGGTCCTGGGCGACGCCGTCGAGCTCCACGTCGAGGACGACCTCGCGGGTCACGTCCTTGATCGTGAGGTCGCCGGCGACCTTGAACTCGGTGCCCTTCTGGGAGAGCACGCGGGCGTTGCGGAAGCTGATCGTCGGGTACTTCTCGGCCTCCAGGAAGTCACCGGAACGCAGGTGGTTGTCCCGGTCGGCGACGCCGGTCTCGATGGAGACCGCCTTCATGGTGGCCTCGGCGGTGGAGGCCTTCGCGTCATCGCCGACGGTGATGCTGCCCTCGAACTCGGCGAACGAGCCGCGGACCTTGGTCACCATCAGGTGGCGGGCGACGAAGCCGATCCGGGTGTGGGTCGGGTCCAGGACGTACGTTCCGGCGGCGGGAAGGGTCACGCCGTCGACGACGCGGAGCGGGGTGCTGGTCTCAGGGGCGGTGGTCATGGGTAGGGGTCCTCTCCGGGTGGGGCACCGGCGAGTGCCGGTGAGCTTGCTGCGATGTCTGCTGTAGCAAATATTGCACCCTCAACATTCCCGTTGTCAAATAGATGTACCATCCCGGTGTGGACGAGCCGGTGACCTTCGACGACGAGCGCCTCACCGTGATGGGGCTGTTCGCCGAGACGTTCACCGGGCTGGCCGCCCGGGGCGCCGCCCAGCTCGCCGAGCACGGGCTCTCGCCGGTCGAGTTCGAGGTGATGATCCGGCTGGTCCGCTCGCCGGAGGGCCTGCTGCGGATGACCGACCTCTCGGCCCAGACCTCCCTCACGACGAGCGGCGTCACCAGGGTGGTCGACCGGCTGGTGGACCGTGGCCTGGTCGCCCGGCAGGCCTGCGCGACGGACCGGCGGACGACGTACGCGGTGATCAGCGACGCCGGGCGCGGCCTCCTGGCAGCCGCCCTGCCCGGGCACCTGGCCCTGATCGAGACCTGGCTGGTCGGGCCGCTGCGCGAGGCCGACGGCACGCGGCTCGACGCGTTCGTCGCATCGCTGCGCCTGCTGCGCGACCACGTGGTGCCGTGCGCGACCGCGGGCAGCGAGGGCCCGCAGGTCGTCGCCGTCCCCTCCTGACGCCGACCCGGAGCGCTCAGGCGGGCAGGTGCCCCCGCAGGAAGTCGATGTCGGCGCCCTGGCCCTCGGCCCCGCCCGGCGTCTCGACCACGACCGGGGCGCCGGCGGCCGCGACCACCGCCACGATCTCGTCGCCGCCGATCGAGCCGACGTCCAGGTTGGCGTGCCGGTCAGCGCCCGAGTCGAAGCCGTCCCGCGAGTCGTTGGCGTGCACCAGGTCGACCCGGCCCGTGATCGCCTTCACCCGGTCGACCAGGCCAGTGAGCTCCTCGCCGCCGGAGTAGGCGTGGCAGGTGTCGAGGCAGATCCCGATCTTGGACAGGTCGCACCGGTCGTCGAGGACCTCCCACAGCCGGGCGACCCGCTCCAGCCGGCGGGCGATGGCGTTCTCGCCGCCGGCGGTGTTCTCGATGAGGATCGGCAGTGGAGGGTCGAAGCGCTCGAACGTCTTGGCCCAGTTGTCGTAGCCGGTCTCCGGGTCGTCGCTCTTCAGCACGTGACCGCCGTGCACGATCAGCCCCTTGGCGCCGATCTCGGCCGCGAGCGCGGCGTGCTCGGCCAGGATCTTGCGGCTCGGGATGCGGATCCGGTTGTTGGAGGTGGCCACGTTCACGAGGTACGGGGCGTGGACGTAGAGGTCGATGCCGGCCGCCTCGGCGTCGGCCCGCAAGGCCGCAGCGCCGCCCGCGTAGGCCAGCTTCGGCGCCTTCCAGCCCTGCGGGTCACCGAGGAAGAACTGGGCCAGGTCGGCCCCGCGGCCTCGAGCCTCGGTGAGCGGGTCGATCTGGTCGACGTGGGCTCCGATGCGCAGCGCTGTCACGTCCCCGACACTACGACCGGCGGCCGACAGGCCGACCGCCCGCCGGTGACCCTGTGGACGGCGATTTCCGGGCGTGCCCGGCGCGGCTGTAGTCTTGCTCGCCTGGCACCAGCCTCCCGTGGCGGTGCCAGACGCACGCACTGCACCGACGAACATCGACGCAGTAGCCCTCCTGCCACGGAGAGACCGTGGCCGCCGAGTCCAGAGGAGGTGGGTTGTCCGCATGCGTCACTACGAACTGATGGTCATCCTCGACCCCGACGTCGAGGAGCGCACCGTCGCTCCCGCTCTCGACCAGTTCCTGTCCGTCGTGAAGACCGACGGGGGCAGCGTCGAGAAGGTCGACATCTGGGGCCGTCGCCGGATGTCCTTCGAGATCAACAAGAAGGCCGAGGGCATCTACGCCGTCGTCGACCTGCAGGCCGAGCCCGCGACGGTCAAGGAGCTCGACCGGCAGCTCAACCTCAACGAGGCGGTGCTGCGCACCAAGGTCATCCGCCCGGACCAGCGCTAGCGAAGGGACCCATCGTGGCCGCAGGCGACACCGTCATCACCATCGTCGGCAACCTTGTCGACGACCCCGAGCTGCGCTTCACCCCCAGCGGTGCGGCCGTGGCGAAGTTCCGCATCGCCTCGACCCCCCGGTTCCTGGACAAGCAGACCAACGAGTGGAAGGACGGCGAGAGCCTCTTCCTCTCCTGCAACGTCTGGCGCCAGGCCGCCGAGAACGTCGCGGAGTCCCTCCAGCGCGGCATGCGCGTGATCGTGCAGGGCCGGCTCAAGCAGCGGTCCTACGAGACCAAGGAGGGCGAGAAGCGCACCGTCTACGAGATCGAGGTCGACGAGGTCGGCCCGAGCCTGCGCAACGCCACCGCGAAGGTCGTCAAGACCCAGCGCGGCGGCGGAGGCGGCGGGTTCGGCGGCCAGCAGGCCGACAACGACCCGTGGGCCTCGGCGACCCCGGCCGGCTCGAGCGGCGGCGGTGGGGGCTGGAACACCCCCGGCGCCAACGACGAGCCCCCCTTCTGACCCTGACCCGTTGACCATCCCGGCCCCGAGCCGGGCTTCTGTGAACCTGGAGCACCACGATGGCCAAGCCACCGCCCCGCAAGCCCAAGAAGAAGGTCTGCGTCTTCTGCAAGGAGAAGATCTCCTACGTGGACTACAAGGACACCGGGCTGCTGCGGAAGTTCATCTCCGACCGCGGCAAGATCCGCGCCCGCCGGGTCACCGGCAACTGCACCCAGCACCAGCGTGACGTCGCCACGGCCGTGAAGAACAGCCGTGAGATGGCGCTGCTGCCCTACACCAGCACCGCGCGCTGAGGGGAGCCCACGACATGAAGCTCATCCTCACCCAGGAGGTCGCCGGCCTCGGCGG
>DASVBQ010000251.1:0-3284 GCA_036375795.1 Actinomycetes bacterium | reverse complement strand
CTCACCGAAACTGCCCCGCGACCACCACGACGTAGATCTTCGCCTCCGCTGCGGTGATCTTGGACACCGGGTCCGGTCAAGCGGCCGGTTGCGCAGGCCGACGTACGACGGGTGAGAGCCCCGCGCCGCGTCACGGTCCTGGTGGCCGGCGTCGTCCTGCTCGCCGGCGTCCCGGGGGGGTCGGCACGGGCCGAGTCGGTCGAGCAGGCGCGGGCGGCGGCCCGCGCCGCCGCGGCTCGGGTCGCGGCGATGCAGCCCGACGTGGACCGCGCGCTGCGTGCCTACGAACGGGCGCTCGGTGCGCTGGCCGGCGGGGTGGGCCGCAGCATCGCGGCCGACCAGTCCGCGGACGCGGCCGCCGACGCGGCTGCGCGACGACGCGACCAGGCGGCCGACCGGGTGCGCGCCCTGTACATGACCGGCGGCGCCGCCGCGCTCTATGCGAGCGTGCTCGACGCGGGCAGCGCGTCGGAGGCGATGCAGCGGGTGGCCTACGTCCAGCGGCTGGTGGCCGTCGGCTCGGCTGCGGCCCGCGCCGGTGACGCCGAGACCGCGCAGCTGCGCGACCGGGCGGTCCGGCTCGAGGCCGCCGCGGACGCGCAGGCGGTGACCGCGGCCCAGGTGCAGCAGCGGTACGAGGTGCTGCTCGCCGCCCTCGACCGGGCGTCGGCCGAGCTGTCGGCGCTCAGCGAGCGCGCCCGCGGGCTGGCCGAGACGCAGGCCCTGATGGCGCAGATCGCTGCACTCAACGCCGCGGTGGACGCCACCGGTGCGCAGCGGGTCGCGACGGCGCGCGCGAGCGCCGTGCCCGCGCGGTTCAAGGAGCTTTACGAGGCAGCGGCCAGGACCTGCCGCGGCATGTCGTGGACCCTGCTCGCCGCGATCGGGCAGGTCGAGTCGGGCCACGGGGCCAACCCGGGCACGTCCTACGCCGGGGCCCAGGGCCCGATGCAGTTCATGCCGGCCACCTGGACCGCGTACGCCGTGGACGGCGACGGCGACGGCGACCGCGACATCCAGGACCCGGCCGACTCGGTGTTCACCGCGGCGCGCTACCTGTGCGCCAACGGCGCCGGCCGTGGCGACCAGGCCACGGCCCGCGCGATCTGGCACTACAACCACGCCGAGTGGTATGTGCAGCTGGTGCTCAAGCTCGCCGGCCAGTACGCCGAGCGCGATGGCGCCTGAGACT
Organism: Actinomycetes bacterium; assembly: GCA_036375795.1. Taxonomy (GTDB): domain Bacteria; phylum Actinomycetota; class Actinomycetes; order JACCUZ01; family JACCUZ01; genus DASVBQ01. The sequence goes on along the minus strand of DASVBQ010000251.1, from coordinate 2,092 downwards.
CAGCCGGGCGTGCCGTCCTCCGCCGGCGCCGGGCGGCCGAGCATCCCGCCGATGCCCTTGAGCGCCTCCCCCAGCTCGCTGGGCACGATCCAGACCTTGTTGCTGTCGCCCTGCGCGATCTGCGGCAGCGTCTGGAGGTACTGGTAGGCGAGCAGCTTCTGGTCCGGGTTTCCGGCGTGGATGGCGTCGAACACCTTCTGGATCGCCTGCGCCTCACCGTCGGCCCGGAGCACCTTCGCCTGGGCGTCACCCTCGGCCTTCAGGATGGCCGCCTGCCGCTCCCCCTCGGCGGTGAGGATCTGCGACTGCTTGAAGCCCTCGGCGGTGAGGATCGCGGCGCGCTTGTCACGGTCGGCGCGCATCGTCTTCTCCATCGAGTCCTTGATCGAGGTCGGCGGGTCGATCGCCTTGATCTCGACGCGGTTCACCCGGATTCCCCACTTGCCGGTGGCCTCGTCCAGCACACCGCGCAGCTGGGCGTTGATGTGGTCCCGGGACGTGAGCGCCTCCTCCAGGTTGAGGTTGCCGACCACGTTGCGCAGCGTGGTGACCGTGAGCTGCTCGACGCCCTGGATGTAGTTGGAGATCTCGTACGTCGCCGACTTCGGGTCGGTCACCTGGAAGTACAGAACGGTGTCGATGCCCACGACCAGGTTGTCCTCGGTGATGACGGGCTGTGGCGGGAACGACACCACCTGCTCGCGCAGGTCGATCAACGGACGGACGCGGTCGATGAACGGCACGAGGAACGAGACGCCGGCGTCGAGCGTGCGGCTGTATCGGCCGAGCCGCTCGACGATGCCTGCCCGGGCCTGCGGCACGATGCGCACCGTCTTCGCGATGACCACCAGCACGAAGATCGCAGCCACGGCGACGACGCCGAGGACGATGTACGCGTCCATTCAGATCTCCGTTTCGTAGACGACAGCGGTGGCGCCGTCGATCTGCACGATCTCCACGCTGTGGCCGACCTCGATGCTCTCCGTCGGGTTGTAGGTCCGCGCCGACCAGACCTCGCCTTTGACCTTGACGCGCCCGGAGTGAGCGTCCACCCGCTCGAGCACGAGGCCCCGCTCGCCGATGAGGGCGGCGGTCCCGGTGCGGATCGCGAGCGGCGTGCGCAGGTGGCGCAACGCGATCGGACGTACGACGGCAAGACCGGCCACCGCGACCACCATCGCCACCAGCGCCTGCACGATGAAGCTGTCGGTGACGAGGGCCGTGCCGGCACCGGCGAGCGCACCGACCGCGACCATCGCGAAGGTCAGGTCGAGCGTGGTGACCTCGACGATGCCCAGGACCACGGCAAGGCCGAGCCATGCGGCCCAGTCGAAGTCCCCCCAGTTGTCCACTCGATCATCCTAGGGACGTGCCGACCCCGTCTCGGACCCAACGCGCGGCGGACCTCCCGGGTTTCCGTTGGCGAGCTCATGCCTCGCTCAGGTGGCGCGGGCGCTCCAGCGCTGGCCGTTCCTGGCGAGCTCGAGGGGCAACCCGAAGGTGGCCTCCAACGCCTGCGCCGTCAGCGTCGATCCGAGCGGTCCGGCCGCGACGACGCGACCGGCCCGGAGCAGCAGCACGTGGGTGAAGCCCGCGGGGATCTCCTCGACGTGGTGGGTGACCAGGACGAGGGCCGGCGCGTCGGGGTCGGCAGCGATCAGTCCGAGCCGCCGGACCAGCTCCTCGCGACCGCCGAGGTCCAGACCGGCGGCCGGCTCGTCCAGCAGCATCAGCTCGGGGTCGGTCATCAGGGCGCGGGCGATCTGCACCCGCTTGCGCTCGCCCTCCGAGAGGGTGCCGAAGCGGCGCTTGGCCAGATGGGCGACCCCCAGGGCGCCGAGCAGCTCCTCGGCGCGGGCAGCGTCCAGCTCCTCGTAGCGCTCGTGCCACCGGCCGACCACCGCGTACGACGCGGTCAGCACCACGTCGCGCACGGTCTCGCGCGCGGGCAGTCGCTCCGCGAGTGCGGCGCTCGACAGGCCGATCCGGGGACGCAGCTCGAACACGTCCACCGCCCCCAGCGTCTCGCCCAGGACCACGGCCTCGCCGCGGCTCGGGTGCAGGTTGGCCGAGGCGATCTGCAGCAGCGTGG
>DASVBQ010000232.1:0-2920 GCA_036375795.1 Actinomycetes bacterium | reverse complement strand
GTCATCGGGTGCGCCCTCGCGGTCGCCGCCGTCACGGTGGCGCTGCTCGGGGGGCCGGTCGTGGTGGCCGCGCTGATGTCCGACCCGTTGGACTCGTGGCTGGCGGTGTCCCTCGTGGCGGCGTGCGGGGCCGGTGCGCTGGCCGTCGCGGGTGGCATCGGGCTGGTGCAGGGGCGTTCCGTCGCGGCCGACGTCACCAGCCTGGCCGACCGCGCCGAGCGGCTCGGGTCGGGCCAGAAACGCACTCCGTTGAAGGCGACCGGCCTGCCGGAGGTGGACCGGGTGGCCGAGCTGATCGACCGCAGCGCCGACCGGGTGGAGCGGCTCATCGCCGCCGAGCGACAGTTCGCCAGCGACGCGTCGCACCAGCTGCGGACGCCGTTGACGGCGCTCTCGATGCGCCTCGAGGAGATCCTGCAGGCCGAGGACCCGCGGACCGTCCGTGAGGAGGCACGCAGCGCACTGGCTCAGGTGGAGCGGCTTGCCACGGTGGTCGAGCACCTGCTCGACAACGTGCGCGACAACAACCTGCGCGCCGGGCCGGTGCCGCTCGACGACGTCGTGCTGCAGCAGGTCGTCGAGTGGGAGCCGGCGTTCCATGCGGCGGGTCGCCTGGTGCGGGCGTCAGGCACCCGGGGGCTGGTCGCGCTGGCGACGCCGAACGGCCTGTCCCAGGTGCTCGCCACCCTGCTGGAGAACAGCCTGATCCACGGTGCCGGCACGGTGACGGTGTCGACGCGCTCGACCGGCATCTCGCTCGTCGTCGAGGTCACCGACGAGGGCCCGGGCGTCCCACCCGAGCTGGGACCCCGCATCTTCGAACGGTCGGTGAGCGGGCGCCGCGGCACCGGGCTGGGCCTGGCCGTGGCGCGTGAGCTGGCCGAGGGCGAGGGCGGCCGGCTCGAGCTGGTGCAGCAGAAGCCGCCGGTCTTCGCGCTGTTCCTCAGTGCCGCGGGGGCAGGTCCTCGCTGACGGCCCCGTCGGCGGCGTCCGCGGCTGCCCCCTCGGGCATCAGCTCGGGGAACACCCAACGCCGGTAGGACCAGAACCGGAACGCCGTCCCGAGGCCGAGGCCGACCACGTTCGCCGCGATGTTGTCCGCCAGGGCGCTGGTGAAGCCCAGCACGTAGTGCGAGATCGCCAGGCAGGCCAGCGCGATGAGCAGCCCGACCCCGTTGAGCAGGAAGAACAGGAGGTACTCCCGGCGTACACCCGACTTGCTGCGGCGGCGGAAGGTCCAGTTCCGGTTGCCGACGTACGACACGGTGGTCGCGACCACGGTGGAGACCGCCTTCGACGTCAGCGGCTTGTCGGTGGCCTGCAGCAGCACGTTGAACAGGGTGATGTCGACGACGTAGGCGAAGCCGCCGACCACGCCGAACTTCATCAGCTCGCGCACTATGTGGCCCAGCCGGTAGTACGCGCGGAGCAGCGCCCTCACAAGCGGTCGCGTCGGAAGGTGGCCACGGGACGAGCCTAGGGGTTGCCCGTCCGGCCATGGCACGATACGGGGCGTACGACGTGACAGGCGGGTGTCGATCCCGCACTCTTGTGACACACAACCTGGCTAGGGAGCGACCCGTGACCGGCATGCACCTCTCCGACGATCTCGAGTCGCTGCGGAGGACCGTCGAGGAATTCGCCCACGAGGTCGTCGCACCCAAGATCGGCGACTTCTACGAGCGCGACGAGTTCCCGTACGACATCGTCCGGCAGATGGGCGACATCGGCCTGTTCGGCCTGCCGTTCCCGGAAGAGCACGGCGGGATGGGCGGCGACTACTTCGCGCTGTGCGTCGCGCTCGAGGAGCTCGCCCGGGTGGACTCGTCGGTGGCCATCACCCTCGAGGCTGCGGTGTCGCTGGGCGCGATGCCGATCTACCGGTTCGGCACGGACGAGCAGAGGGCGCAGTGGCTGCCGAAGCTGTGCTCCGGCCAGGTGCTCGGCGCCTTCGGGCTCACCGAGCCGGGCGCCGGCTCCGACGCCGGCGGCACGCTGACCACGGCGCGACTCGATGGTGACGAGTGGGTCATCAACGGCACGAAGGCGTTCATCACCAACTCGGGCACGGACATCACCGGCCTGGTCACGGTCACCGCGGTGACCGGCACGCTGCCGGACGGCCGCAAGGAGATCTCCTCGATCATCGTGCCGTCGGGCACGCCCGGCTTCACGGTGTCCAAGAAGTACTCCAAGGTCGGCTGGAACGCCTCGGACACCCGCGAGCTGTCCTTCGCCGACTGCCGGGTGCCGGCGGCGAACCTGCTCGGGGAGCGGGGCCGCGGCTACGCGCAGTTCCTCTCGATCCTCGACGAGGGACGCATCGCGATCGCCGCGCTGGCGGTCGGGCTGGCGCAGGGGTGCGTCGACGAGTCGGTGAAGTACGCGAAGGAGCGCCACGCCTTCGGGCGCCCGATCGGCGACAACCAGGCGATCCAGTTCAAGATCGCGGACATGGAGATGCGCGCGCACACGGCGCGGCTCGCCTACTACGACGCGGCCGACCGGATGCTCCGCGGCGAGCCGTTCAAGAAGGAGGCCGCGATCGCCAAGCTCTATGCCTCGGAGATCGCGGTGACCAACGCTCGCGAGGCGACGCAGGTCCACGGCGGGTACGGCTTCATGAACGAGTTCCCGGTGGCCCGCATGTGGCGGGACTCGAAGATCCTCGAGATCGGCGAGGGCACCTCCGAGGTGCAGCGCATGCTGATCGCCCGCGAGCTCGGCCTCTAGTCGTACGGCCATCGCCCGGGGTAGTTCTGGTAGTCCGGGGGCTTCCGGGTCTTCCGGGTCTTCCGCAATTGGACCGGCTGTACCGACCGACTCGCCGCGCGCAGCAGGTCCACTTCGGGCCGGCCGACCGCGGGGTGTGCGGGTCGACGTGACGATCAGGCCGGTCGGCGCAGGTCGAGGCCGGTCA
>DASVBQ010000235.1:0-2689 GCA_036375795.1 Actinomycetes bacterium | reverse complement strand
CGAACCCGACCGCCTGCCGGGACTCGCTGGACAGCACCACGCGGGCCTCATGGGCGGGTCGGCGCCACTTCTGCCCGTGCTGGTAGATGTGCCAGGACCCTTCCATCTTCAGGTGGGTGTGCAGCGTCCAGGCCTCCCGTGCCTCGATCCGGGTGAGGAGGTGCTTGCCCCGCGAGAGGGTCCGGAGCACCTTGCCGCCGGAGAGGTCCACGGTGGCCAGCTGGGGCACCCGGAAGTCGGTGGAGGTGAGGATCTGCCCCGCCAGTGCCCGGTCGAGGGAGCGGGCGGCGCGCCAGACGGTGTCGCCCTCAGGCACGGAGCCGCAACCCCTTCGGCGTGGCGACGAAGCCGGCGTCCTGGAGGGCCTCGCGCAGCGGGGTGGACCCGGACCCGAGCAACTGGGCCCCGTCGGCCCGCTCGACGGTCAGCCGGCCGAGCGAACCGCGGCGGGCGGCGGTGGACAGGGTCTCGACCGCGGGACGGAGCCGTTCGGGGTCCTCGGACCACGTCAGCAGGGTGCGCCCGCCGCGTTCGACGTAGACGGTGAGCCGCCCGTCGACCAGGACGACCAGGGCGCCTGCCTTGCGTCCGGGCCGGTGGGCACCCCGCTCGTCGCCCTCGTCGGTCGGCCACGGCAGGGCAGCGCCGTAGGGGTTGGCGGGGTCGGTGGCCGCGAGCGCGATCGCGGTCGGCTTGGTCCCGCCGTCGACCGTTGCGACCTCGGCGAACGTGCGCAGCCGGTCGATCGCTCCCGCGGTGCCGAACTGGGCAGCGCCGAGCCCGGCCACGAAGTATCCCCGGCGGCACCGGCCGGACTCCTCGAAGGCCGAGAGCACGCGGTAGGTGGCCGCGAAGCCGCCCGGAGTGCGCTCACCGACGACGGCGCCCCGGGTCACCACGCCGTGTCGGTCGAGCAGGGCCTCGGCGGCGGCGTGGGCACGCCTCGTGGGATCGGTGTCGAGCTGCGGTAGCAGGGCCCAGCGTCCGGCGGTCTCCGGCGGGCCGGTGCGGGTGGGCATCCGGGGTCGGGAACCGGGACTGGTTCGGGTGCGGGGTGGGGGCCGTCGGCTGCGGTGGGAGGGGGTGCCCGACCGGGTCAGCGCCCGGAGCGGGGCGAGCGTGTCGTTGCCGACGCGGCCGGCCCAGACGAGCTCCCACAGGGCGGCCGAGAGGGCCCGGTCATCCGTGGACCCGACGGCGTCGGCCAGCTGCCGGAAGAACCACGCTCCGCCGGGTGACAGCGCTTCGAGCACGGCGTCCTGGAGCTCGGAGTGTTCGAAGGGTTGGTGGGCCGGCAGGGTGAGCGGCGCCTGGTCGGCGAGGTGCAGCGAGACCCAGCCGTCGGACCCGGGCAGCGCCCCGTGGCCGGCCCAGATGACCTCGCCGGAGCTGGTCAGCTCGTCGAGGTACGACGGCTCGTAGTCGCGCACGCGCGATGGCAGCACCAGCGACTCCAAAGCAGATGCAGGTAGGGCGCAGCCCGCGAGCTGGTCGATGGCCGTGAGTACGCCGTCGACGCCGCGCAACCCCTTGGACTCCGGCGAGACCCGCTGCCAGGCGCCGAGGAACCGCGCCAGCGCCTCGGGCTCGACCGGCTCGACCTCGTGCCGCAGCTTCGCGAGCGAGCGGCGGCGCAGGCGGCGGAGGACCTCGGCGTCGCACCACTCCGGTCCGGCGCCGGACGGGCGGAACTCCCCGTCGAGGACCCGTCCCTGAGCGGCCAGTCGCTGCAAGGTGTGCCGGACGACGGCGGTGCCGAGACCGAGCCGCCCGGCCACCTGTTCGGTGGTGAACGGCCCGTGGGTGCGTGCGTAGCGCGCCGCGAGGTCACCGACAGGGTCCTCCACGGGCTCGGCGAAGGCGTCGGGTGTGCCCGGCGGGACGGGGACCCCGAGCCCGTCGCGCAGCCGGCCGACGTCCTCGACCGCGGCCCAGCGTTCCTCACCGGCCATCCTGACCTCGACCACCCGCCGGGACGCGGCGAGAGATCCGAGCACCTCGGCGGCCTCCAGCCCGTCGACCGTCCGCGTCTCGACCTCCGCGGTCAACAACGGTCCGAGAAGTCGCACCAGGTCCGCCACCCCCTCGGCGTCACGGGCTCGGCGGTCGGGGGCGACCCGCTGCAGCTCGGCCTCGACCTCAGCGAGCACGTCGGGGTCGAGCAGCTCGCGCAGCTCGGCGCGTCCGAGCAGCTCGGCCAGCAGCCCCTGGTCCAGGGACAGGGCCGCTGCCCGGCGCTCGGCGATGGGGGAGTCGCCCTCATAGACGAACTGGGCGACGTAGCCGAACAGCAGGCTGCGCGCGTAGGGCGACGGCTGCTGGGTCGCCACGTCGACTACCTCGATCTCGCGCCGCTGCACGCGGCGCATCAGGTCGACCAGGCTGGGCAGGTCGTAGACGTCCTGGAGGCACTCGCGCACGGCTTCGAGGACGATCGGGAACGAGGGGAACTTCGCGGCCACCTCGAGCAGCTGGGCGGAACGCTGGCGTTGCTGCCACAACGGTGAGCGGCGACCGGGGTCGCGCCGAGGGAGCAGCAGCGCCCGGGCGGCGCACTCGCGGAAGCGGGAGGCGAACAGGGCAGACCCGCCGACCTCGCTCGTGACCAGGTCGTCGATCTCGTCGGGCTCGAAGACGATGAGCTCGCCGGTCGGCGGCTCGGTGTCGGTCTCGGGGATGCGGATCACGA
>DASVBQ010000196.1:0-7083 GCA_036375795.1 Actinomycetes bacterium | reverse complement strand
ACCGTCGGGGCCCTCGGCCCCGAAGCGGCGCAAGTCTGTCACCATGTGTGCGCTCCCGTCCCGTACCAGACCGGGGAGACCGTGACGAGCTCACCCGTTCGCGCCACCGCTCGGGTCTCGGCGACGTACTCGCCCGCCGAGCCCTCGGTCGCCGAGGCGCGCCGCCTGGTCTCCTCGACCCTGGCGATGTGGGGTGCCGACGACCTCGTGGACGACGCCGCGCTGCTCGCGAGCGAGCTCGTCACCAACGCCGTCGTGCACGCGGGCACCGACATCGACATCTCGATCGCCCTGATCGGCGACGCCGTGGAGGTCGCGGTCACCGACCGGCATCCGGCACGATCTCTCCCGCCTCCGCCAGAGGCCGTGGGCCCGGAACGCGAGGGCGGTCGCGGCCTGCTCATGACCGCCGCCCTGTCCACCGCGTGGGGCATCGACTACACCGACCGGACCAAGCGGGTGTGGTTCCGGCTCCCCCTGGCCGTGGGCTCGGTGCCCGCGCCGCGAGGGGGCACCGAGCAGCTCGAGCCCGCCGCCCTGGCGACCACGGGAGTCGGGACGGTGCGGCTCGACCACGCCGGGCAGGTCGTCGACGTCGACCACCACGCAGCGGCCCTGCTCGGCCGCGACCCGGCCGAGCTCGTGGGCCGCGCCTGGCTTTCGCTGTGCGACCCCGAGGATGCCGCGGCCATCGTGTCGTCGACGAGGGTCCCGAGGTGGCAGGGCTCGTACCGGCTGCTCCGCGGCGACGGTGGCCGACTGCGGGTGCAGGCGCGGCACGTCCGGCTGCCCGGCGCGCCCGGAGAGCACCACACCACCGTCTGCGTGATGGTCGACCACCGCCTCCGCGTGCTGCTCGGTGACCTCGGCGGACCGGCGGCGACCACCGGCTCCGCGGACGGGCCGTTCGCCGCGTCACCGGAGCTGCTCGTCCGTCTCGAGCTCGATGCCGTCCTGGAGCGGACCGTGGTGTGGGCCCGCGACATGCTCGGCGGCGACGGGGGCTACGCGCTGCTCGTGACCGACGACGAGGACGAGCTCGAGGTCCGGGCGGGTGTCGGCCTGCATCTGGCCACGCGGCGGGTGCCGCGGCAGGCCGGGGAGGGCGTCACCGGCCGGGTGTCCAGCGACCTGCTGCCGGTCGTGCACGACGACCTGGCCGACGGGCCGAGACCGCAGGAGGCCTGGCTACGCGGCGCCGGAGTCCGCTCCCTCGTTGCCGCTCCGGTTCTTGCGGAGGGGCGGCTGATCGGTTCGGTCGGCGTGACGTCCAGCCGACCGGCTGCCTTCACGGTCGACCACGGCGCCTTCCTGCAGCGGGCGGTGGACAGCATCGCGCTCGCGGTGCAGAGCGCCCGGGTCGCCGAGATCGAGCGCCGACGGCACGGCTGGCTCGGTTACCTCGCCGAGGCCAGTGAGCTGCTCGCGGGCACTCTGGAGCAGGACATGGCGCTCGCGCTGGTCTCCCGGCTCGTCGCACCGCAGCTCGGGCCGTGGTGTGCCGTCCACCTCGCCGACGAGTCCGGTCGGCCGGTCCTGGCCACCCTCTGGCACGCGGACGAGGACCGCCTCGACGACCTGCAGCGTCTCTTCGACGCCGCCCCGCCACCGGAGCCGCCGGCACCGCGCAGTGTCCTGCGGTGGTTCCCGGCACCGGATCTCGCCGTCCCGGAGGGCGCCGCCGACCTCGCCGAGGCCGGCGGCCATGTGGTGGCACTCATCGCGCGGGGCCGGGCGATCGGCAGCCTGACCGTCGGGTACCGCGGCCCCGGCGACCGGCAGGGCAGCCCCCGCCAGCAGCTGCACCTGCTCGCCGACCTCGCTCCCCGGGCGGCTCTGGCGCTCGACAACGCCCGGCTGTACGCCGAGCGCACGGCGACCAGCGAGGCCCTGCAACGCAGCCTGCTCCCGCCGGAACTGCCCAGGCTGCCCGGTGTGGACGTCGGCGTGGTGTACGAGGCGACCGGACGTGCCAGCGACGTGGGCGGCGACTTCTACGACGTGTTCCGCAGCCCCGGCCGGGCAGCGGTGGACGGCGAGCGCTTCGCCTTCGCGATCGGGGACGTCTGCGGCAAGGGTCCGGAGGCGGCGGCGGTGACCGGCCTGGCCCGGCACGCCCTCCGGCTGCTCAGCGGGCGGGGTGACGGCATCGACGCGGTGCTCTCGCACCTCAACCAGGCGATCCTCGAGGAGGGCAGCCGCTCGCGCTTCATGACCGTGATCTACGGCGAGGGGCGACGTACGGCCGACGGCGGGCTCGAGCTCCGGTTCGCCGCTGCCGGCCATCCGGCGCCCGTCCTGGTCCGCGCCGACGGCTCCGCCGAGGCGGTCGGAGCCTCCGGCGACCTGCTCGGTGTCTTCGCCGACCTGGAGACGACGGTGACCTCGCTGCGGCTCGCGCCGGGCGAGTCGCTGGTCTGCTTCACCGACGGCGTGACCGAGCGGCGCAACGGCACCCGCATGCTCGGCGAGGACGGCGTCGTGCGTGCGCTCAGTGGTGCGGTCGACGTCTCGGCGACGACGCTGGCCCGCCGCCTCGAGAGCACCGTGTCGGAGTTCGCCGAGGAGGCGACCCGCGACGACGTGGCGATCCTGGTCCTGCGGGCCGTGCCGGCCGACGGAGCGGTCAGACCTCCACGACCAGCGGAATGATCATCGGGCGCCGCCGGTGCTTGTCGCTGACCCACTTGCCGACCGTGCGGCGCACCAGCTGCTCGAGCTGCCGCGCGTCGCCGATGCCCTCAGCGCCGGCCCGCTCGAGCGCGTCCTGGATCCGCGGGCGCACCTCGTCGAACACCGAGTCGTCCTCGGCGAAGCCGCGGGCATGGATCTCCGGGCCGCCGGACACCTTGCCGGTCACCGAGTCCACCACGACGACGACGGAGATGAACCCCTCGTCGCGCAAGATCCGGCGGTCCTTGAGAGAGGCGTCGGTGACGTCGCCGACGCTCGAGCCGTCGACGTAGACGTAGCCGCAGGGCACCGTGCCGACGACGCGCGCCCGGCCGTCGACGAGGTCCACGACGACGCCGTCCTCGGCCAGGACGGTGCGGTCCCGCGGCACCCCGGTCATGACTGCCAGCTCGGCGTTGGCCCGCAGGTGCCGCCACTCGCCGTGCACCGGCATGACATTGCTGGGCCGGACGATGTTGTAGACGTACAGCAGCTCGCCGGCCGAGGCGTGGCCCGAGACGTGGACGAGCGCGTTGGCCTTGTGCACGACGTTCGCACCCCAGCGGGAGAGCCCGTTGATGACGCGGTACACCGGGTTCTCGTTGCCGGGGATGAGTGACGAGGCGAGGATCACCGTGTCGCCCTCGCCGATGCGGATGAAGTGGTCGCGGTTCGCGATGCGCGACAGCGCGGACATGGGTTCGCCCTGCGAGCCGGTGCACACGAGCACGATCTGGTCGTCGCGAAGGTCGTCCAGCGCCTTGACGTCGACCAGCAGACCGCCCGGGACGTCGAGGTAGCCCAGGTCGCGGGCCACGCCCATGTTCCGGACCATCGACCGGCCGACGAAGGCCACCTTCCGTCCATGCTTGGCCGCCGCGTCGAGGACCTGCTGCACGCGGTGCACGTGGCTGGCGAAGGACGCGACGATGACCCGCTTGGTGGCTCTCGCGAACACGCGGTCCAGGACCGGGGCGATGTCGCGCTCCGGCGTGGTGAAGCCCGGCACCTCCGCGTTGGTGGAGTCGGCCAGCAGCAGGTCGACGCCCTCGTCGCCGAGCCGCGCGAACGACCGCAGGTCGGTCAACCGGCCGTCGAGCGGCAGCTGGTCCATCTTGAAGTCGCCGGTGTGCAGGACGAGGCCCGCCGGAGTGCGGATCGCGACGGCCAGCGCGTCGGGGATCGAGTGGTTGACGGCGACGAACTCGCAGTCGAAGGGGCCGATGCGCTCGCGGTCGCCCTCCCGGACCTCGAGGGTGAACGGCTTGATCCGGTGCTCCTGCAGCTTGGCCTCGACCATCGCCAGGGTCAGCCGGGAGCCGATGATGGGGATGTCCGCCCGTTCCCGCAGGAGGTACGGCACAGCGCCGATGTGGTCCTCGTGGGCGTGGGTGAGGACGACGGCATCGATGCGGTCGAGGCGGTCCCGGATGTACTCGAAGTCCGGCAGGATCAGGTCGACGCCGGGCTGGAAGTCCTCGGGGAACAGCACGCCGCAGTCGACGACCAGGAGCCGGCCGGCGTGCTCGAAGACGGTCATGTTCCGGCCGACCTCGCCGAGCCCGCCGAGCGCCACGATGCGCAGCCCGCCGTCCGCGAGCTCCGGCGGCGGGCCGAGCTCGGGATGCGGATGGCTCACGAGGCCAGCCCGGCGGCGGTGTACGTCGCCTGCAGCACGGCCACCTGCTCGTCGGTCGCCTCGAACAGCGGCGGTCGCATCGCCCGGGAGGAGATCAGGCCGAGAGCGTGCACGGACGCCTTGGCGGTGATGGCCCCCTGGCTCGCCTGGGACATGACGGCACCCACGACGGGGATCAGCTGCTGGTGGATCCGCAACGCCTCGGGCAGGTCGCTGCGCAGGGCGGCCGCCACCATCGCGGCGTACTCGGCTGCCGCGACGTGCGCCACGACGCTGATCACGCCGACCGCACCGTGGGTCAGCCAGGCGAGGTTCAGCGCGTCGTCGCCGGAGTAGTAGGCGAGGTCGGTCTGGGCGATGACCCGGGAGCCGGCGACGAGGTCGCCCTTCGCGTCCTTGACGGCGATGATCCGGTCGTGCTCGGAGAGCCGGAAGAGCGACTCGGTGCTGATCGGTGTGCCGGTGCGGCCGGGGATGTCGTAGAGCATCACCGGCAGGCCGGTCGCGTCGGCGGCCATCTCGAAGTGCCGGACCAGGCAGTCCTGCGGCGGCTTGTTGTAGTAGGGCGTCACGACGAGCAGCCCGTGCGCGCCGGCCTTCTCGGCGGCGCGGGCCAGCTCGATCGTGTGGTGGGTGTCGTAGGTGCCCACACCGGCCACGACGCGCGCCCGGTCCCCGACCGCCTCGACCACGGCCCGCACCAGCCGCTCCTTCTCGGAGTCGGTCGTGGTGGGCGACTCCCCGGTCGTTCCGCTGACCACCAAGCCGTCGTTGCCCCGGTCGACCAGGTGCGTGGCGAGGCGCTGGGCGCCGTCGAGGTCGAGGTCGCCGTCGGCGGTGAAGGGCGTGACCATCGCGGTCAGGACGCGACCGAAGGACGCGGTGGCGCGGGAAGTGTGGGCCATGACGGTCAACGTTACCGGCAGCGGCGGACCCCGCCGCCGCCCGCTCGGGGGTTCGGGCAGCGACGGGGCTCGCTCGCTCATCGACACAGGGTCTCCGGCCGTTACACGATGCGACGATTTTGGTGCGTACGCACCAGATGCGCCCGGATCGGACACCAGGCACGGGCGTCAGCCGTCCGGTTCGCCCTCGGGGACGTAGCCGACCACGCGGTAGCGCAGCCCGGTCCGGGACTCGAGCCATCCCTGCGCAGGCTCCCGGTCGACCGGCCGCCAGCGGCTGTCGAGCTCGGGCGCGCGGGTGTCCCCCGGGAACGACATCTCGAGCTCGGTGACCACGACCCGGTCGGCGTGGGGCAGGGCGGCCCGGTAGACGCTGGCCCCGCCGATCACCCAGACCGCCCCCGGGGCGCCACCCAAGGCCTCGTCGAGGGACGCCGCGACGACCGCTCCGGCGGCCCGCCAGCCGGGTCGCCGGGTGAGCACGACGTTGCGACGGCCCGGGAGCGGTCGCGCCCGCTCCGGCAGCGAGTCCCACGTGGCCCGCCCCATGACCACCGTCGAGCCCATCGTCAGGTCGCGGAACCGGGCCAGGTCCTCGGGGAGGTGCCACGGCAGCCCGCCGTCGCGGCCGATGACTCCGTTCGCGGCCTGCGCCCAGACGAGCCCGACCGTCACGGTGTGCTCACACCGCGACCGGGGCCTTCAGCGCCGGGTGGTGCTGGTAGCCGAGGACCTCGAAGTCCTCGTAGGCGTGGTCGAACAGGGACGTGGCCTTGCGCAGCCGCAGCGTCGGGAAGGGGTAGACCTCACGGGACAGCTGCTCCCGGACCTGCTCGACGTGGTTGTCGTAGATGTGGCAGTCGCCGCCGGTCCAGACGAAGTCCCCGACCTCGAGCCCGACCTGCTGGGCGACCATGTGCGTCAGCAACGAGTAGCTCGCGATGTTGAACGGCACGCCGAGGAACAGGTCGGCGCTGCGCTGGTAGAGCTGGCACGAGAGCCGGCCCGCCGCGACGTAGAACTGGAACAGCGCGTGGCACGGCGGGAGGGCCATCTGCGGGATCTCGCCCACGTTCCAGGCGGACACGACCATCCGCCGCGAGTCCGGGTCCGTCCGCAGGATGTCGAGGACGGCGCCGATCTGGTCGACGTGCTCGCCGCTCGGCGTCGGCCAGGCCCGCCACTGCACGCCGTAGACCGGCCCCAGGTCGCCGTCCGGCGCGGCCCACTCGTCCCAGATCGTGACCCCGTGCTCCTGCAGCCAGGTGACGTTGCGGTCACCGCGCAGGAACCAGAGCAGCTCGTAGGCGATGGAGCGGAAGTGCACCCGTTTCGTCGTGACCAGCGGGAAGCCGCGCGCCAGGTCGAACCGCATCTGGTACCCGAACACACTGCGGGCACCGGTGCCGGTCCGGTCGGACTTGTGCACGCCGTTGTCCAGGACGTGCCGGAGGCAGTCCTCGTACTGTCGGTCCGGCCGGTCGGTCACCCCCCGCATGCTAGGTGGAGCGGCCGGGTGGTGCAGCCACCCCGGCGGGGACGCGCCGTCTGCGAGGATTCGTGGCGTGGCCGACGCCAGCGTCCGACCCGCAGTCCCCGCCGACGCGGCGGAGATCGCGCGCATCCAGGCCGCCTGCTGGCAGCGGAGCTACGCCGGCCTGCTGGCCGAGGAGGCCCTGGCCGCGGTGGGGTCGGCCGACGCGGCGCAGACCTGGCGGGACGCGGTCGCGTCCCCGCCGTCGGACCGCCACCGGGTGCTCACCGCGCTGGCCGGCGAGGTCGTGGTCGGCTTCGCAGCCCTCTCACCCGCGGGCGACCCGGACCTCGTCCCTCGGCTCGACGCGGAGCTGCACGCCCTGTGCGTCG
>DASVBQ010000180.1:0-7829 GCA_036375795.1 Actinomycetes bacterium | reverse complement strand
GCACGTAGAGCATCCGCGAGCCCCCAGCAGGTCGAGTCGGTCGGACAAGGGGCGACGCTACCGCCCGGGGAGGCTACGGGCTCAGCCGCTCCCGGTCCGGGCTGGAGCCCTCGTCGTGGCGGAAGCCGAACCAGCCGGTCTGGGCCTGCGTCAGCGGCGCGAGTGGCGGGTAGCCGGCCCGGTCGAGCGACGGGAGGTTGAACTGCTGGTCCCACGCGTTGCGGCTGACGTAGAGCGCGAGCCACCCGGCGGCCAGCTGCGAGGCGGCGTACTCCTCGCGGCCGTTGTAGGTGTCCTGTGCGTTCGCGGTCGGCGGGTCGTAGCTGTAGGTCCGGCCGTCGCCGGTGCCGTTGTTCGCGACGAGCGCCTGCTGACCGGCGATGTGGGCCGCGAGCGCGTCCCGTGCCGGCCAGCTGCTGGCCGAGTCCAGCCCGTAGGCGTAGGCGTGCGCGTCGAAGCTCACGAAGTGCGCTCGTCGCCCGGTGCCCCAGAGGGACCCCTGCGGGTAGTAGATGTCGTTCGACCCCGGCCGGTAGATGGTGCCTCCGGGCGGGCCGTAGACACCGCCGTTCGGTGCCGTCGCACCTTCGGGGAACTGCACGCTGCTCATCGCGGCGTAGACCTGCGCCGCGTTGACGAACGCCGACTCGGGCACGTTCCGCCCTGCGAGCCCGGCGAGATCCGCCGCCCACCACGACTGCTGGATGTTGGTCATGTAGTCGGGGTGGATGGCCTGATGGTTCTCGACGGTGCCGTCGTCGTAGGCGTTGGCGCCGTCGAGCCGGTCGGCGAGCGTGAAGCCGTTGACGGACGCCCCGGAGTTGATGTCGGACAGCCGCGCGTACGACGCGGTCTCCAGGTCGACCGCCTTGCGCCGCCAGTTCTTCGCCTGGGGGTGGCGGGGCATCATCACCAGCGCCAGCTCGAGGATTCCCGCGTTCCACGCGTTCTCCTCGGCCTGGGTGTTGCCGGGGCGGATGATGGAGCCGGAGGCGTCGGCCCAGTAGTCGACGCCGAGCATCAGCCGGCGGTCGGCCTCGTAGACCACCATCTGCGCGACGTACTCCCGGGTCTGCGGCGTCAGGTAGTCCCAGACGAGCCAGGCTGCCTCGCCGGTCAGCATCGCCCAGTGGGCGGTCTGCCAGCCCGCGCCCCAGCCGCCGGGGGTCACCGCGACGTGCTCGCAGGCGATCGAGCGGACCAGCCAGTCGGTGTAGCGGATCGCCTCGTCGCGGGTGCGTCCGACGCTGCTGTCGTTGTGAGCCTTCGTCCGCGCTGTCACAGCGGTCGTGAGAGCAGCCATGGCCGGGCGGCGAACGGCGTACTCCTGCTCTCTCGCGTCGTAGCGGGACAGGATGTCCGTGTAGTTCTGCCCGCGGCGGCCGAACCACCGCTCGAGGTACTGCGCGCCCAGGAGGTAGCGCGCGGACTCGAGCAGCGAGCCCCGCACGTGGAACACCGGGTTGCTGGCCAGGTTCGGGTCGGCCGGGTCGTAGGGCAGCGCCTTGTCCAGCAGCACGCTCGGCCGGACCGTCGGGCCGACCTGCGGGCGGTTGGCTACCGCGGCCGAGGCCGTCGGGCAGGCCGCGGCGTACGGCCCGGCCGGCGAGGGGAACGGGGCCGGCACCGCAGCGGGGTCGCTCGGCCGCCGCACGACGCGCTTGACCACCGTCGGCTTCGGCTTGCGCGTCGTGGTGCTCTCGCTGCGCAGGTGCCACACCGAGCCGCGGACCACACCGACCGACTCGGTGCCGTCGCCGTCCCAGTCACCGCTGACGGGGACATCAGTCGGCCGACCGAAGGCGTACTTGTAGGTCGACGTGCCCTTGCTCGGCGTGTTCCGCAGGAAGAACCGAGACCCTCGGCGCACGCCGATGCCGTCGCGGCCGTCGCCGTCCCAGTCACCCACCACCGGGACATCGGTGGCGGCGCCGAAGGGGATGCGCCGCCAGGTGGCACCGGCCTCAGGAGCGTTGCGCAGCAGCCACACGTTGCCGCGGACCACCCCGACATCGGTGCGGCCGTCGCGGTTCCAGTCACCGACGACAGGCTTGTCGCCGGCCATCCCGAAGTAGAACTCACGCGACGGGGCCGGCGACGGGCCGATCATCGCGTCGTAGATGACCCAGTGACCGTTCGTCACGACCGCCGGGGTGTAGGCACCGTCCCGGTCCCAGTCGCCCCACAGCAGGGTGGACCCGGCGGGCGTGGGCACCCGGTAGCGCTTGTCCAGCCCGCCGTCCCAGGCCTTGGTGCGGACCGCCACGTTGGTGGTGGCTGCGTAACCGGGGACCGTCCGCAGCGGGAACGACGGCGTCGTCACGCTGCCGGGCTTGAGGGCGGCAGGCATGGGCGGAGCGCCGGGTGTCGTGGTCGCGGCCTCGACCGGACCACCGGCGAGCATCCCGGCGGCGACGGCGCTCGCCAGCAGCCCGGCGAGCGCGGTGCCGGCGCGACGCCCTCGGCGGCCCCGGCCGCCCGGTGAGGTGCCTACGCTGACCGAGGGGCCGTTCCCGAGTACGTGGTGCATGTGCTGCTTCTCGCCCGTCCTGTGGTGCCGCCCGGCCCGGCGCCGGTCGATCTCGAGGTGCGTCTCTGGTGCAAACCGGGCGCAACCCTGCCACGGCAGGCGGCACTCCCGGTCGAAGTTGACCCAAGGATTACGCACCTTAAGCGGCAACGGGCCGACGACACGGCCTCGTGGACAGGATTCTGACGGCGTACGGCACAATGGCGGACGATCTACGGCGATGACCGCCCCCGGCCGCAGATCTTCCGCCCGACCAGCGACTCGAGAGGCAGACGTCCGTGACGCGTGCGCGACGGGACCACAAACTGGCCCTGGACGCGGCCACGGTCCGGCGGGCCCGCGCCCTCTCGCGCCGCGCCGGGGCACCGATCGTGGCGCTGGCCCGGACCCACACCACGGTGTCCGTCGAGCGGGCCGTGCTGCGGATGGCCGGCGTCGCCGGGGCCGACGCCGACGGCATCCCCTGGGTGAACCGCCTGGTCGACGCGGTGCGCGACGAGGTCGGGCTCGAGCACGGCGTGACGCTCCCGGTCTGGGACGCGCTGCTCCGTGGCGGCCACGACGACCTGACCGTGCTGGCCCAGCGCGCTGCGTCCGGGCCCATCGGGCTGCGAGTCCCCGAGGGCCGTGACCAGGAGCGCGCGCGCCGGGCGGCCCGCCGCGACGTCGGGCGGGGGGTCGCGCAGATCGACCGCCGCCGGGCCGAGCGGGACCGGCTGATCCGCAAGGTCGGCGACGCACCGCGCACCCCGTGGATCTATCTGATCGTGGCGACGGGCGACATCCACGAGGACATCCCGCAGGCCCAGGCTGCGGCACGCGAAGGCGCCGACGTCGTCGCCGTGATCCGCTCCACCGGGCAGTCGCTGCTGGACTACGTGCCCGAGGGCGCCACCCGCGAGGGCTACGCCGGGACGTACGCGACGCAGGAGAACTTCCGTCTGATGCGCGCCGCCCTCGACGACGTCAGCAAGGAGCTGGGCCGCTACGTGCGGCTGACCAACTACGCGTCCGGGCTGTGCATGCCCGAGATCGCCACGCTGGCCGGTCTCGAGCGGCTGGACATGATGCTCAACGACTCGATGTACGGGATCCTCTTCCGCGACATCAACCCGGTGCGCACGTTCGTGGACCAGCGCTTCTCCCGGCAGGTGCACGCCCGGGCCGGGATCATCATCAACACCGGCGAGGACAACTACCTGACGACCGCCGACGCCGTGGACGAGGCCCACACGGTCACGGTGAGCCAGCTGCTCAACGAGTACTTCGCCAAGGAGGCCGGGCTCGAGGACTGGCAGCTGGGCCTCGGTCACGCCTTCGAGATCAACCCGGACCTGCCCGACTCGTTCCGCCTGGAGCTGGCCCACGCCCTGCTCACCCGTGAGCTCTTCCCGGACGCGCCGCTGAAGTGGATGCCGCCGACGAAGCACATGACCGGCGACGTCTTCCGCGGCTACCTGCTCGACGGCTTCTTCAACCTCGTCGGGGCACTGACCGGGCAGGGCATCCTCCTGGTCGGGATGATGACCGAGGCCGTCGTGACCCCCTTCCTGTCGGACCGGGACCTGGCCCTGCAGAACGTCCGCTATGTCCTCGACGCCGCGGGCAAGCTGCACGAGGACTTCCACCCACGGCCCGGCGGTTTCATCCAGCAGCGGGCGCACCAGGTGCTCGACGAGGCGGTGGAGCTGCTGGAGCGGATCGTGGCCGAACCGGGCAAGTCGCCGCTGCTGGAGGCGATCGGCGACGGCACCTTCGGCCTGATGAAGCGGCCGGCCGACAAGGGCAAGGGCTTCGACGGCGTCGTGCCTCACGCGCCCGGCTACTACAACCCGGCCACCGACATCCTCGAGAGCACCACGGCACGGACCGGGGGCCGCCGATGAGCGCCCGGAAGCGGATCGTGCGGCCGTACGGAGACACCACCGGCGACGGCATGGTGCAGCTGTCGTTCACCCTCCCGGTCCCGCACGACAAGCGGGCCGAGGGGGCCGCTCTGCAGCTGGCCCAGAAGATGGGCCTGGACCCCGCGATGGTCGTCCACGCCAAGGCGATGGGGCCGGACTTCACCTTCTTCGTGGTCTACGGCTCGGTGAGCCACCTGGTCGACATGTCCGCGGTGAAGGTCCTGGAGCGCGAGTACCCGCTGCTGTCGGCCAAGGACGTCAACGCCGCCATCAAGCAGCGTCTGCGGCGCAAGCTGGTGGTGGTGGGAGCCTGCATCGGCACCGACGCACACACCGTGGGCATCGACGCGATCCTCAACATCAAGGGCTTCGCCGGTGAGAAGGGCCTGGAGTACTACCGCGAGATCCGGGTCGTGAACCTCGGTGCGCAGGTCCTGGTGCCGGCGCTGGTGGCCCGCGCCCGCGCGGAGAGGGCCGACGCGGTGCTGGTCTCGCAGGTCGTCACGCAGCGCGACGCGCACCTGGAGAACACCCGCGAGATGTCAGCGGCGTTCCGCGAGGCCTATCCGGCGGGACGGGTGCCGCTGCTCGTGGTGGGCGGACCACGGTTCGACGAGCACGCCGCCCGCGAGCTGGGAGTCGACCGCATCTTCGGGCGCGGCACGACGCCCGGCGAGGTGGCGAGCTACCTCGTCCACGCCCTGACCGTCTGACGCCCCCACGGACCCGAGGAGACCACCATGTCCGCAGCTGACCAGGTCGGGCTGACCGTCACGCACCGCCGATACGTGCCGTACTCGCACGCCCACTACGCCGGGAGCCTCGTGGACGGCGCGTACGTGCTCGGGCTGTTCGGCGACGTGGCCACCGAGATGTGCATCCGCACCGACGGGGACGAAGGCCTGTTCGCGTCCTACGCGGACGTGCAGTTCCGGGCGCCGGTGCAGGCCGGCGACGTGGTCGAGGCCGAAGCCCGGTTGGTGCGCGTCGGCACGCGCAGCAGGGTGCTGGAGCTCGAGGCGCGGGTCGTCTGCCGCAGCCGGGTGGGGGAGGCCGGGCCGACGTCGGCGGCGGCCGTCCTCGAGCCGCCGGTGGTCGTCGTGACGGCCACCGGCACCGTGGTGGTGCCACCAGCCGGCTGAACCGTCCCGCCATCCGGACCGGCGTGCGGCGTCACCTCCGCCGGACGAGCAACCGTCAATGGTCCGATCGGATGATGGGGCGGTGGCGTGTCGCGACAACACGCCGGATCCCTTGCGGGTGAAGGAAAAATCGACCGAATGGGCACAACGCCCCCGACCTGCGGGAATGCGCATCCCTGCAGGTCAGGCGACGGTTGACAGCGGGCTGCGAGCCGACCAAGGTTGCCCCCGTCCACCGCAGGACACCCGCAGGCTCCTCTCAGCGACACCCACCCGAGCCGGCGTCGGGCCGCGGGGCGGCGCAATGCGCAAGCGCCGTCCGGGTGCCAGGTCCGATCGCCGACGTCGCCCCAGTCGAGAGGTCGTCCCCGGGGGTGAGACACGGGAAGGGCCCGACCGCCCAGTAGACAACGGCGTTCGACCCGGCAGCCAGCCGGACGACGTCGGTCCGAAGGACGGTCCGGGCCCTGACCCGTCTCTCCAGCCAGGTTGCGACCGGGTGAGAGCACCCGGTCGGCACCGCGCGGGCCGGCGGGGCGTTGTAGCGTCGCAGGCCGGGGCGCGACTCGCGCCGCACGGAGCGGCGGAAGGACAGCAGCGCGGTGACCAGCACGGCGACCGGCGAGCAGTCGCCCCCGGCCGTGCGGCAACCGCCGGAGCGTGGCCGCCTGTGGCGCCCGGTGGGACTCGGTCCGCGTCTCGCCGCAGCCGCCGCGAGTGGAGCCCTCGTCGCGCTGGCCTTCCCGCCGTACGACGTGTGGCCCCTGGCCCCCGTCGGCGTGGCTCTGTTCCTGCTGCTCGTCCGTGACGCCCGTCCGCGCCGGGCCGCCCTGCTCGGTCTCGTCCACGGGCTGGCCCTGTTCCTGCCGCTGCTGTCCTGGATGACCGTGATCGGCCCCGACGCGTGGGTGCTCCTGGCCCTGCTCGAGGCGTCGTTCCTCGCCGGGATGAGCGCGCTGCTGCCGTGGCTGCTCCGGCTGCCCGCCTGGCCGCTCTGGGTGGCCGGGCTCTGGGTCGCGCAGGAGGCGGCACGGGACCGGCTGCCCTTCGGTGGGTTCCCCTGGGGACGTCTCGCCTTCGCCGAGACGGCGGCCCCCTTCACGCCGTACGCCGCACTCGGCGGCGCCCCGCTCGTCAGCTTCGCCACGGCCCTGTCGGGCGCCCTGCTGGCGTACGCGGTCCTGCGGCTGCGTGAGGGGCGACGTGCAGCCGGGCTGCTCGCGCTCGCCGCGGTGGCCGTCCCCGCGGCGGGGCTGCTGGTACCCACCGGCCCGGGGCAGGAGAAGCGGGTCACCGTCGCGGTGGTGCAGGGTGGCGTTCCCGGCGTGGGCATGGACTTCCTGGGGGAGCGGGAGCAGGTGCTGCGCAACCACGTCGACGCGACGCACCGCCTCGCCGAGGCGGTGCGCGCCGGCCGACGGGACCGGCCCGACCTGGTGGTCTGGCCGGAGAACTCCTCCGACATCGACCCGTTCTCCGACCCGGCGGCGCGAGCGCTGATCGACCGGGCCGTGCAGGACGTGGGGGTCCCGGTCCTCGTGGGCGCGGTGGTCGACGGGCCCGGCCCGGACCACGTGAGCAACACCGGGGTGGTGTGGGACCCGCAGGAGGGGCCAGGCGATCGTTATGTCAAGCGGCACCCGGTCCCGTTCGGCGAGTACATCCCGTTCCGCGAGCAGATCAGCGGGCTGGTGGAACGGCTCGACCAGATCCCACGGGACTTCTACGCCGCCGACGACCCGGGCAACCTGACGGTCGGGCCGGCCGAGGTCGGTGACGTCATCTGCTTCGAGGTCGCCTACGACGGCCTGGTCCGGGACGTGGTCACCGGCGGGGCGGACGTGCTCGTGGTCCAGACCAACAACGCGACGTACAACGGGACCGGCCAGCCGCCGCAGCAGATGGCGATGTCCCGGCTGCGGGCGGTCGAGCACGGGCGAACGGTCCTGGTCGCCGCCACCAGCGGGATCAGCGCCGTCGTCGGCCCCGACGGCGAGGTCGTCGAGTCCGTGCCGGAGCGGACGGCCAGGACGATCGTCACCCGGGTCGGGCTGCACGACGGCACCACCATGGCGACCCGGCTCGGCGCGCTGCCCGAGTGGCTGCTCGTCGGCGTCGGCCTCCTCGGGGCCGGGCTGGGAGCGGTCGCGGCGCGACGCACGGCGGTCCCCGGAGGCGGAGCATGACGAGAGGAGACACGTGAGCCTGACGGCGGGGGAGGGGGTCCTCGTCGTCGTCCCGACGTACGAC
>DASVBQ010000168.1:0-11404 GCA_036375795.1 Actinomycetes bacterium | reverse complement strand
ACCTCGGGCGGGTACTCACGGGTGAGCAGGTCGACGCGCATGGGCGTGATTCTGGCGTGCTCGGGGTAGCGTGCGCACCATGCCGGACCGGATTCTGTCGATCGTGCTCGCCGGCGGCGAGGGGAAGCGGCTGATGCCGCTGACCGCCGACCGGGCCAAGCCGGCGGTCCCCTTCGGCGGGATCTATCGGCTGATCGACTTCGTGCTGTCCAACCTGGTCAACGCGGGCTACCGCAAGGTCGTGGTGCTGACGCAGTACAAGAGCCACAGCCTCGACCGGCACATCTCGTCGACCTGGCGCCTGTCGGCGATGCTCGGCAACTACATCGCACCCGTGCCGGCCCAGCAGCGTCTGGGGCCGCGGTGGTTCGCCGGCTCGGCCGACGCGATCTACCAGAGCCTGAACCTCATCGGCGACGAGCAGCCCAAGTACGTCATCGTCTTCGGTGCGGACCACATCTACCGCATGGACCCCAGCCAGATGGTGGCGCAGCACATCGAGTCCGGCGCCGGCGTCACGGTGGCGGCCATCCGCCAGCCGATCGAGCTGGCCGACCAGTTCGGGGTCATCGAGACGGCCAACGACCGGCGGGTGATCGCGGCGTTCCGGGAGAAGCCCAAGGACGCGGCCGGCCTCGCCGACGACCCCACGCACGTCTTCGCCTCCATGGGCAACTACGTCTTCAGCACCGACGTGCTCCTCGACGCGCTGCACCGCGACGCCCTGGACCCCTCGAGCAAGCACGACATGGGCGGCAACATCATCCCGATGCTCGTCGACCGCGGCGAGGCCCAGGTCTACGACTTCCGCGACAACGACGTGCCCGGGTCCACCGGGCGGGACAAGGACTACTGGCGCGACGTCGGGACGCTGGACGCGTTCTACGAGGCCCACTCCGACCTCATCGCGGTGCACCCGGTCTTCAACCTGTACAACAACGACTGGCCGATCTACACCTCGCACGAGCCGTTGCCGCCGGCGAAGTTCGTGCACGACGAGGCCGGTCGGGTCGGCCACGCGGTGAGCTCGTTCGTCTCCAGCGGCGCCGTGGTGTCCGGCGGGCGCGTCGAGGGCTCGGTCCTCTCCCCGTGGGTCACCGTCCACTCCTGGGCCCAGGTGACCGGCAGCGTGCTGATGAGCCACGTGACCGTGGGGCGCAACGCGATCGTGCGCAACGCCATCATCGACAAGAACGTCGTGGTCCCCGAGAACGCCCGCGTGGGCGTCGATCCGGAGGAGGACCGGGCCCGGGGGTTCGTGGTGTCCGACGGCGGCGTCACCGTCGTCGGCAAGGGACAACGCGTCACCGCCCAGCCTGAACCCTGATGACCAGTCCCTCCCCCGGCACCCTGCTCGTGACCGTGACCGGGAAGGACCGCCCCGGCGTCACCTCGGCGCTGCTCGGCACGCTCTCCGGCCGGGACCTCGTCGTCGACGACGTCGAGCAGGTGGTGATCCGCGGCCGCCTCGTGCTCGGCGTGCTGCTGCGCGGTCCGGCGGCGGTCGAGTCCCGGTTGGCTCCGGCGCTGGAGGCGGCACTCGCCCCGTTGGGCATGGAGGTGGAGGTCTCCCCCGGTCCGCCCGAGGAGGACACCCGCCGCCGCGGCCGATGCCACGTCACCGTCCTCGGTCACCCCCTGCGGCCCGGTGCGCTGGGCGGGATCGCCGGCTGCATCGCCGACTACGGCGGGAACATCGACCGGATCGTGCGGATCGCGCGGTACCCCGTGACCGCGGTCGAGCTCGAGGTGTCCGGTGCCGACCTGGCCGTGCTGCGACCGCAGCTGGCGCTCACGGCGGCGGCGGTGGGTGTCGACGTCGCCGTCGAGCGCTCCGGGCTGCACCGTCGGGCCAAGCGGCTGGTCGTCATGGACGTCGACTCCACCCTGGTGCAGGGCGAGGTCATCGAGATGCTGGCCGCCCACGCGGGCTGCGCCGAGCAGGTCGCCGAGGTCACGGAGCTGGCGATGCGCGGCGAGCTCGACTTCGCCGACTCGCTGCGCGCCCGCGTACGGCTGCTGGCCGGGCTGGACGCCTCGGTGCTGGACGACGTACGCCGCGGCCTGCAGCTCGCCCGCGGGGCCAGGACCTTCGTCCGCACGCTGAAGCGGCTCGACTACCGCATCGCAGTCGTGAGCGGCGGCTTCACGCAGGTCACCGACGCGCTGGTCGCCGAGCTGGGCATCGACTACTCGGCGGCGAACACGCTGGAGGTCGTCGACGGGCGCCTGACCGGCGAGCTCGTCGGGCCGGTCGTCGACCGCGCCGGGAAGGCAGCCGCGCTCGTGCGCTTTGCGCGCGAGGCCGGCGTGCCCCTGTCGCAGACGGTCGCCATCGGCGACGGCGCGAACGACCTGGACATGCTCGCCGCAGCCGGCTTGGGCATCGCGTACAACGCCAAGCCGGTGGTCCGGGTCGCCGCGGACGCCGCGCTCAGCGTGCCCTACCTCGACGCGATCCTGTTCCTGCTCGGCATCAGCCGCGAGGAGATCGAGGACGCCGACGCGGCCGAGGGCCTGCAGGTCGTCACGCCGCCGACCTGACGGTCCCGCGCCGGTCGCGCCGTCGATCTGCTCGCGCAGCAGGTCGGCGTGGCCGTGGCCGCCCTGCGCCACGGGCAGCCGGGCTCAGCGCGGCGGTTCCCACAGCTCGACCAGCCGGCCGGCGTCGAGGTCGACCATCGCTGCCGCGCCGGGGCGCATGCCGCGCATCTCACCGCTCAGGGAGACGAGCGCCTGCTCGATCGTCGGGTTGTGCCCCACCACGACCATGGTGCGAGCGTCGGCGCGCTGGACCCGGTCCACCACCTCGGCCGCGGACGCGAGGTAGAGGTCACGCGCGACGACGACCTCGACCGGGCTCAATGCCGGGGCCATGCCCTGCCAGGTCTGCAGAGCCCGGAGGGCGCTGGAGCACCAGACCAGCTCGGGTGCCGGTACGTGCGACGCCAACCAGTGACCGGCCTCGGTCGCGGCCCGTCGTCCCCGCCCGGTGAGCTCGCGGTCGTGGTCGGACCGCTCCTCGCCGCTCTCGGCCTTGGCGTGCCGGACGAGGACGACAGTGCGGCGCGCGGCGGCGGTCATGACCACCATCGTGCCCGGGCCGGGTCCGCCCCCTAGGCTCGCCCCGTGGTTTCCCGACCGGTCCGGCCCGTCTCGGGTGGCACCCTGTGCCTCATCGGGGGCGCCGAGGACCGGGCCGGTCCCCGGGTGGTGCTGGCGGAGTTCTTACGGCTCGCCGGGGGCGAGGGCGCCCGGGTCGCGGTCGTCGCGACCGCCTCGTCCCTCGGCGCGGAGATCCTCGACGCCTACGACGCCCTGTTCCACGACCTCGGTGCCGGGGAGGTGCTGCGGCTGCGCCCTGAGACCCGTGCCGAGGCGGAGGACCCTGGGCTCGCAGCATCGGTCCGCGACGTCGACGCCGTCTTCATGACCGGCGGGAACCAGCTCAAGCTCGCCGCCGTCGTCGCCGGCACTGCTTTCGGCACGGCCATCTCGGCCGCGTACGAGCGGGGGGCCGTCGTGGGCGGCACGTCCGCGGGGGCGAGTGCCGCCAGCGAGCACATGATCGCGTTCGGCGACGAGGTCGACACTCCTCGCCAGGGGACGACGGCATCGGCGGCCGGCCTCGGTCTGCTGCCGGGCGTGATCGTGGACCAGCACTTCGCCCAGCGGAACAGGTACGCCCGGCTGCTCTCGCTGGTCGGGCGGTCCCCCCGGCTGCTGGGCATCGGCGTGGACGAGGACACCGCCGCGGTCGTCCGTGGCGGGCGGGAGATGGAGGTGGTGGGGGCGGGGTGCGTGTTCGTCGCGGACGGCTCGCAGGCCACGAGCGACGCGCACCTGGCCGAGCTGGGGGCTCCGCTGCTCGTGTCGGGGGTGGTCGTGCACACGCTGCCCGCCGGGGCCCGGTTCGACCTGGTCGAGCGACGCCTCGTGTCGTTCGTCGAGTCGCACCTGGCCCACCAGCTCCGGCACCAGACCGAGGAGAACCAGTGACCAGCGCCGCGCAGCCCGATCTCGCGATCCTGCAGACCCGGGTCTACCGCGGGCCGAACCTGTGGTCGTACGAGCCCGCGATCCACCTCGTCGTGGACCTCGGGTCGCTCGAGGACCATCCGTCGAACACGATCCCCGGCTTCGTCGACGGGCTGGTCGAGGCACTCCCGGGCATCGCTCGCCACTCCTGCTCGCGCGGCCACCGAGGCGGCTTCCTCGAGCGGCTCAAGGAGGGCACCTGGCTGGGCCACGTCGCCGAGCACGTCGCGCTGCAGCTGCAGCAGGAAGCCGGCCACGACATCCGTCGCGGCAAGACGCGTGGCACCGGGGTGCGGGGCCAGTACAACGTGATCTACGCGTACGTCGACGAGCAGGTCGGCCTGGCCGCCGGACAGCTCGCGGTCCGGCTGGTCAACCACTTCGTCCGGCCCGATGCGGAGCTCGACGTCGCCGCCGAGCTGGAACGGTTCCTGGTGCAGGCCGAGCGCACCGCATTCGGGCCGTCCACGCAGGCGATCCTCGACGAGGCGGTGTCGCGGGACATCCCGTGGCTGCGGTTGAACCAGTACTCCCTGGTCCAGCTCGGCCAGGGCGTGCACCAGAGGCGGATCCGCGCCACGATGACGTCCAACACGTCAGCGCTCGCGGTCGACATCGCGGGCGACAAGGAGCTCACCACACGCCTGCTGGCCGCGGCCGGCCTGCCGGTGCCGCGGTCGGAGTCGGTGCGGACGGTGGAGCAGGCGGTGCGGGTGGCGGACCGCATCGGCTACCCGGTGGTGTGCAAGCCGCTCGACGGCAACCACGGGCGCGGTGTGGTCCTCGACATCGGCGATGCCGACGCGCTCCGGACGGCCTTCCCGGTGGCCCAGGAGCAGTCGCGGCGCGGGTGGGTCGTCGTCGAGTCCTTCGTCACCGGCAAGGACTACCGGGTGCTGGTGATCGGCGGTCGGATGGTCGCACTGGCCGAGCGGGTGCCGGCCCACGTCGTGGGCGACGGCGTGCACACGGTGCGCGAGCTGGTGGCCGAGACCAACGCCGACCCGCGGCGGGGGGTCGGCCACGAGAAGGTCCTGACCCGGATCAAGGTCGACGACGCGGCGGTGGCGTTGGTCGCGGAGCAGGGCTTCGACATGGAGGACGTGCCGCCCGACGGGACGACGGTGAAGCTGACGCTCACCGGAAACATGTCGACCGGCGGCATCTCGATCGACCGCACCCTCGAGGCGCACCCCGACAACGTCGAGATCGCCGAGGAGGCCGCTCGCGTCGTCGGGCTGGACGTGGCGGGCATCGACTTCATCTGCCCCGACATCGCCGAGCCGGTACGCGAGACCGGCGGGGCGATCTGCGAGGTCAACGCGGCGCCGGGGTTCCGCATGCACACGCACCCGACCATCGGCGAGCCGCAGTTCGTGTCCAAGCCGGTGGTCGACTCGCTCTTCCCGCCCGGCACGCCGAGCCGCATCCCGATCGTCGCGGTGACCGGCACCAACGGGAAGACGACGACAGCGCGGATGATCGCCCACGTCTTCAAGGGGATGGGCCGCAAGGTCGGCATGACGTCGACCGACGGCATCGTCATCGACGAGCGGCTGGTGATCCGGGCCGACGCGTCCGGGCCGAAGTCGGCGCGGATGGTGCTGCAGAACCCGCGGGTGGACTTCGCGGTGTTCGAGGTCGCCCGCGGCGGGATATTGCGCGAGGGGCTGGGCTACCAGCGCAACGACGTCGCCGTGGTGCTGAACATCGCGCCGGACCACCTCGGCATGCGCGGCATCGACACCCTGGAGCAGCTCGCCGCGGTCAAGCAGGTCGTCGTGGAGGCCGTGCCGCGCGACGGGTTCGCGGTGCTCAACGCCGACGACGAGCTGGTGCGCGGGATGCGCCGTCGCTGCTCGGGCGAGGTCGTCTGGTTCTCGATGGCCGAGGCGGGCAGCGAAACCTTGGAGATGATCGACGAGCACTGCCGCCGGGGCGGTCGCGCGGTCGTGCTGGAGCGCGGCGACCTCGGCGAGATGATCGTGATCCGGCACGGGCGCCGGTCGATGCAGCTGGCGTGGACCCACCTGCTTCCGGCGACATTCGGCGGCAAGGCGAAGATGAACGTGCAGAACTCCCTCGCCGCGGCTGCCGCCGCGTTCGCCGCGGGCGCGCACCTGCACGACATCCGTCAGGGGCTGCGGACGTTCACGACCTCCTACTACCTGTCCCCGGGCCGGCTGAACCAGATCGAGGTCGACGGCGCGACCGTCATCGTCGACTACTGCCACAACGCGCCGGGGATGCGCCTGCTCGGCGACTTCGTCGAGCAGCTCGCGGAGAACTCCGGGGCGGCCGCCGACCTGGGCCGGCCGCAGCGGATCGGGGTGATCGCCACCGCCGGCGACCGCCGGGACGAGGACATGCGGGAGCTCGGGGCGGTGGCGGCCGAGCACTTCGACGTCCTGATCGTGCGGGAGGACGTCGCCCTGCGCGGCCGCGCCCGGGGTGATGTCGCCGAGCTCGTCGCCGACGGTGCCCGGTCGCGGATGGTCGAGGGTGCCCGGTGCAAGCAGGTCGAGATCGTGCTGGACGAGATCCCCGCGGTGCACGAGGCGATGGCCCGGGCCAACCCGGCCGACCTCGTCGTGCTCTGCGTCGACAAGCACGGGGCCGTCCTGGCCGAGCTGGAGGCGATGTCCAACCAGGCCCAGGCCGGGGCGCACCTCGGTGAGGCCGTCGGCGACCCCGACACGGCGTGGGCTGCCGCTCCCGAGTGAGCCGGCGACGCTTCCTCGTCCTGCACGGCTGGGAGAACCACCGGCCGGTCGAGCACTGGCAGTGGTGGCTGGTCGACCGCCTGCGGGCCGACGGCGAGCAGGTCCTCTACCCGCAGCTGCCGACGCCGGACGACCCGGTGCTCGAGGAGTGGCTCGAGCTGCTGGCCGCGGAGTGGCGGCAGATGGGCGACGGCGAGCGCGTCGTGGTGGCACACAGCCTGTCCTGTCTCCTCTGGCTGCACGCCATGTCGCGTGGTGTGCTCGACCGCCCGGCGGACCGGGTGCTGCTCGTCGCGCCGCCCGGCCCGACGGTCACGGAGGGAATCGCCGAGATCGAGCGCTTCGTCGCCCCGCTGGACCCGGAGGCGGTGGCGGCCGGCAGCCGCACGCCGGTACGGCTCGTCGCGTCGGACGTCGACCCGTACTGCACCGAGGGGCCGGCTGCGAAGGTCTACGGCGAGCCGCTCGGCCTGAATGCCGAGACGGTGGTCGGGGCTGGGCACTTCACCATCGAGGACGGCTACGGACCCTGGCCGGCCGTCGACGCCTGGTGTCGCGATGGTGCCCAACCGCTTCGTTTAGGAGATCGAGAGTGGGGGAACTCGTCGTGATGCCCTGTCTCAGGACGCATCCATGACCGGGTGGTCGTACGCCGGCGAGCCTGCCGCTCTCGGCAGTGCCGGCGTGACGCTCGTCGAGGGATCGAGCTTCTGCCTGTGCGAGACAACGGGCGACATCCGGGACGGCACCCCTCAGGGCGTGTTCTTCCAGGACACGCGCATCCTTGACCGGTGGGTCCTCTCCCTTGACGGCGAGCCGGTCCAGTCCCTCGCGGTGATGTCCGACGAACCCTGGTGCGCAACCTTCGTCGGGCGCGCGCCGCCGCGACCGGGGCGCGCCGAAAGCACCCTGTTGGTCCGGCGAAGTCGGTTCGTCGGTCAAGGGATGCGCGAGGACCTGCGGGTGGAGAACCTCGCCGACGAGCCCGCGGCCGTGCGGATCCTGCTCGAGGTGGACGCCGACTTCGCGGACCTGTTCGAGGTCAAGGAGTCCAGGGTGCCCCGACGCCCGCGCCCGGACGTCACCACCTCGCCCGATGGGATGCAGCTCGTGCGCCACTACGGCGGGGCGACCAGCAGCCGTGGTGTCCTGGTGAGCGCTCCAGATGCCGTCGCGTCGACCGCCGGGCTCCTGTTCGACGTGGTGGTCCCTGCCCGTGACACGTGGCGCACCACGGTGCAGGCTCTTCCAGTCCTCGACGGCGCGGTCCTCGAAGCCAAGTTCCCCAGCGACCGTCCGCTCGCCGAGACGGTCGCCGCCCAACGCTGGCGACAGTGGCGGGAGAAGACGCCGTTCCTCACCACGCACGACCCGAGCCTGGCCCGGACGCTCGAGCGCAGCCGCGTCGACCTGGGCGCCCTACGGATCTTCGATCCAGAGCAGCCCGACGTGACGGTGGTGGCGGCGGGGGCTCCCTGGTTCATGACCTTGTTCGGCCGGGACTCGCTGCTGACGTCCTACATGGCGCTGCCGGTCGACCAGTCGCTCGCCTTGGGAACGCTGAAGACCCTGGCCAGGCTGCAGGGCCAGCGTGTCGACCAGGCATCGGAGGAGCAGCCGGGCCGCATCCTGCACGAGGTCCGGTTCGGGGCCGAGCCATCGCTGGCGCTGGGCGGTCGGACGGTCTACTACGGCACCGCGGACGCCACGCCGCTGTACGTGGTCCTCCTCGGGGAGCTGCGCCGCTGGGGTATCGACCGTGACCAGGTCGACGCGCTGCTGCCGCACGCCGAGCGCGCACTGCAGTGGGTGCTGGAGTACGGCGACCGCGACGGCGACCTCTTCGTGGAGTACCAGCGGGCCACCGACCGCGGCCTGGCAAACCAGGGGTGGAAGGACTCGTGGGATGGCGTGAACTTCGCCGACGGCACCATCCCAGAAGGCCCCATCGCCCTCTGCGAGGTCCAGGGCTACTGCTATGCAGCCTTTCTCGCGCGGGCGCACTTCGCGTGGGAGGACGGCGACTCAGAGGGGCACACGCTGTGGAGCCGGCGAGCGGCTCGACTCAAGGAAGCCTTCAACGAGACCTTCTGGCTGCCCGACCAGGGCTACTTCGCGATGGCCCTGGACGGGGCGAAGCGGCCGGTCGACGCCCTGGCGTCGAACATGGGGCACTGCCTCTGGAGCGGCATCGTCGACCACGACAAGGCGGCGGCGGTCGCGGAGCGGCTGCTGTCCCCGGAGATGTTCACCGGCTGGGGGGTGCGCACCCTCGCGACGTCGATGAGCCGCTACAACCCGATGAGCTACCACAACGGCTCGGTGTGGCCGCACGACAGCGCACTGGTCGCGGCCGGGCTGATGAGGTACGGGTTCGTCACGGAGGCCCAGCGCATCGCGTGCGGTCTCTTCGATGCGGCGGACGTGTTCGGCGGGCGGCTGCCCGAGCTGTTCTGCGGCTTCGACCGCTCGGAGTACCCACGACCGGTGCCGTTCCCCACGTCGTGCTCGCCCCAGGCCTGGGCGGCGGCCGCCCCGCTCCAGCTGATGCGGTCGCTGCTGCGCTTCGACCCCTGGGTTCCCCACGGCCGGGCCTGGCTCGCACCCGCCTTCCCTCCGGGGTTCCCCGACTTCACGCTGCACAACCTCCCACTCGCCGGTGCCCGGCTCTCGATGGAGTTCGCCGGCGGCGAGGTGGTCGACCTACACGGGGTGCCGGACGAGCTG
The DNA here is from genome assembly GCA_036375795.1 of Actinomycetes bacterium. Classification (GTDB taxonomy): domain Bacteria; phylum Actinomycetota; class Actinomycetes; order JACCUZ01; family JACCUZ01; genus DASVBQ01. Next base: position 1,916 of record DASVBQ010000168.1, on the reverse strand, counting down.
GAGCTGCTGCTCGAGCCGCGCCCGGTGGCCACCGCGGTGCATGAGGGCGGTACCGGCGGGTAGCCGCCCGGGGATCTGCTCGACTGCTCTTCTGCCGGAGGTCCTGATGCAGGCTGCCCCACTGCGTGTTGCGCTGGTTGCTCCACCGTTCTTCGAGGTCCCGCCGACGGGGTACGGCGGCATCGAGGCGGTGCTGGCACAGCTCGCCGACGGCCTCGTGGACCGGGGCCACGACGTCACGCTGATCGGCGCGGGGCGGCCTGGCACGAAGGCGAAGTTCGTCACGACCTTCGACGAGCCACAGGCGGAGCGGTTGGGTCGTCCCGAACCGGAGCTCATGCACGCCACCCGGGTGGCCGCGCTGCTCGCCGAGCTGTCTCCCGACATCGTGCACGACCACACCGCCGCCGGCCCCGCGATGGCTCGGGACCGTCAGGTGCCGACCGTGGTCACCTCCCACGGGCCGGCCACGGGCGACTGGGGGGAGTACCTCGCAGCGGCGGGAACGACGATGCACCTCGTCGCCATCTCACAGTCGCAGGTGGCACTCAGCCCGGAGCTGCCCTGGGTCAGGGTGGTGCACAACAGCCTGGACACGTCCCAGATCCCGTTCCGTGACGACAAGGAGGACTACGTCGTCTGGCTCGGCCGGCTGTCCCCGGACAAGGGCGCGCACCTGGCGATCGACGTTGCCCGCAAGGCCGGCCGGCGCATCGTGCTGGCGGGCAAGTGCAACGAGCCCGACGAGCGAGAGCACTTCGAGGCCGACGTGCGTCCACGGTTGGGCCCGGACGTCGAGTTCGTCGACGAGCTGGAGGACCGCGAGAAGTACGACCTGCTCGGTCGCGCCGCCGCCTTCGTCTTCCCGCTGCAGTGGGAAGAGCCCTTCGGCATGGTGCTCATCGAGGCCATGGCGTGCGGTACGCCCGTGCTCTCGCTCGCCCGGGGCGCGGTACCGGAAGTGGTCGCCGACGGCGTCACGGGCTTCGTGCGCCAGGAGGCGGACGAGCTCGTGGGCGCCCTCGCGCAGCTCGACCGTATCGACCCGGCAGCGTGCCGGGCGCACGTCGAGGCGAACTTCGGCCCGGACAAGATGGTCGAGGGATACGAGGAGGTCTACCGGGACTGCCTCGACGGTTCGCGGCTGCGGAGCGCCTAGCGGCGTCTACACCCGGCGAGGGCAAGGTCGAGCACCCTGGGTCGGCTGGCACGCTTGCTCCATGCCCCGGACGATGCGCGCACGACGAGGCGGCGACGGCGAGCCGACCCTGCTGCTGCTCCACGGGCTCGGCGCGACAGCCGACGTGTGGCAAGTCTGGGAACCGTTCCTGGCGGCCGGCTGGCCGGGCCGATGGATCGCCCCCGACCTGCCGGGGCACGGCGGGTCCGACCCCCTCCCCCGCTACTCGTTCGGCAGCGTGGCTGCGGCGGTCGCCGACCTCCTCGACGCCGACGAGACCGTCATCGTGGTCGGGCACTCCATGGGCGGAGTCGTGGGGCTCACGCTCGCCAGCGGCTGGTTCGGCGCCCGCATCGAGGCCGTCGTCGGCGTGGGCATCAAGGTGTCATGGACCGACGACGAGGTGGCCAGGGCACGAGCGGTCGCCGACCGGCCGGTCACGTGGTTCGCGACCCGCGAGGAGGCCGCGGCTCGCTACCTGCGGGTGTCGGGACTGACCGCACTGCTCGCCGTCGACGACCCGGCCACCGTGGCGGGGCTGCGTGCGGACGACGGCAACTGGCGGTTGGCGCAGGACCCCACGACGTTCGCCGTCGGCGCGCCGGACATGGCCGGTCTGCTGAACGCGTCCCGAGCACGAGTGACCCTGGCCCGGGGGGAGCACGACCCGATGGTCACCGACGAGGAGCTGGCCGGCCTGGACCCGTCCGCGGTCACCCTCGGCGGGCTCGGCCAC
>DASVBQ010000166.1:0-2335 GCA_036375795.1 Actinomycetes bacterium | reverse complement strand
GCGACTTCAGGACCGGATGCTGCTGTTCATCGGCGCGGTCATCGGGCTGTCGTTCCTGGTACTGATGATCGTGTTCCGGTCGGTGCTGGTCCCGCTGAAGGCGGCAGCGCTGAACGTGATCAGCATCGGCGCGGCGTACGGGGTGCTCGTGGCCGTCTTCCAGTGGGGCTGGGGCGCCTCCCTCATCGGCATCGAGGAAACGGTGCCGATCAACCCGCTGGCGCCGATGCTGATGTTCGCCATCCTGTTCGGGCTGTCGATGGACTACGAGGTGTTCCTGCTCAGCCGAGTGCGTGAGCAGTACCTCAAGCACCGGGACCCGCAGCGCGCGGTCGTCGAAGGCGTCGGGTCCACCGCCCGGGTCATCACGAGCGCGGCCCTGATCATGATCAGCGTGTTCGGCGCGTTCGTGCTCAGCTCGGACGTGACGACGAAGCTGTTCGGTGTCGGGCTCGGCGTAGCGGTCCTGCTCGACGTGACGCTGGTGCGGATGGTGCTGGTGCCGGCGGCGATGAGCCTGCTCGGTCACCGCGCGTGGTGGCTGCCCGCGCCGCTGGCCCGGGTGCTGCCGACCATCGACCTGGAGGGCGCCGACGGACCTGGGCCCGCGAGGGCCGCGGCGGACCGGGTCGACGGGGACGAGCCGGAGGTGGAGCTCGACCGCGAGCCCGCGCTCGTGTGAGCCCCACTGCTGTGGCCCGGCCACCCGGCCGGGCCACAGCAGCCCCTCGTACCGATTGGACCTGCTGCCATGCTCACCACCCTGCGCACCGAGACCGGCCTGGTCCGGCTCGGTCTCGCGATCCTCGCCCTGCACGTCGTCGACGACGGCGTCCTCCAGCCCGCTCCGGGCACCTCTGCCACCGGGAACGTCGCCAGCGTGCTCGTCCCCCTCCTGCTGCTGGCGCTGGCGTGGTGGGGCTACCCACGTCGCCGCCCCGGCCTGCGCGCCCTGATCGCCGTCCCGCTCGGCGCCGTGGCCCTTGTCGCCGGCGCGACCGGTGCGGGCTACCGGACGGTCGAGGTCGGCCCGTCCGGTGCCGACTTCAGCGGCCTGCTGGTGCTGCCGGCCGGGCTGCTGCTCGTCGCGGCCGGGCTCGTCACGTTGTGGCGGTCGCGGCGGCTCGACGACCGCAAGCGGTGGCGATACCCGCGCCGGCTCGCACTGGGCGCCTTGGTGCCGGTGCTCGGGTTCTCCCTGGTGCTGCCGGTGGGCCTCGGCTGGTTCGCGACCCACACCATCACTCCCGATGTTCCCAGCGCAGAGCTCGGCGCGGCCTACGAGGACGTGTCCTTCACGACCAGCGACGGGCTGCGGCTCGAGGGCTGGTACGTGCACTCGCGCAACGGCGCCGCGGTCATCGCGTTCCCCGGCCGCAACGGCCCGCAGAAGCACACCCGGATGCTCGCCCGCCACGGCTACGGGGTCCTGCTCTTCGACCGCCGCGGCGAAGGCGCCAGCGAGGGCGACAGCAACCTGTTCGGCTGGGGCGGGGAGAAGGACATCTACGCGGCCATCGACTTCCTCGAGCGCCGTCCCGACGTCGAGCCCGACCGCATCGGCGGCATCGGCTTCTCGGTCGGGGGGGAGCTCATGCTGCAGGCGGCGGCCGAGTCGGGCCGGCTCGACGCCGTCGTGTCGGAAGGGGCCGGGACGCGCACGCTCGGCGAGGAGCTCGAGGAGCTGCCGGCGCGCGACCTGGCTCTGGCGCTGCCGATGCTTGCCCTCAAGACGGCCTCGGTCGCGGTGCTCTCCGACACCGCCCCGCCGCCGCGGCTCACCGACCTGATGCCGCGCCTGACGGCGCCGCTGCTGCTGATCTGGGCGCCCAACGGTGGCAACGCCGAGACGATGAACCCGGAGTACCACCGGCTCGCCGGCGGCCCCGCGTCGATCTGGGAGATCCCCGACGCCATGCACATCCAGGGCATCGCGGCGCACCCTCGGGAGTACGAGCGCCGGGTCGTCGGCTTCTTCGACTCGGCGCTGGGCGGCGATGGCGGGGTGTCCTGATGCGCAGGATCGGGCTGCTCGGCGGCATGAGCTGGGAGAGCAGCGCGGAGTACTACCGGCTGGCCAACGAGCTGGTCCGCGAGAGGCTCGGCGGGCTGCACTCGGCAGACGTCCTGCTCGCCTCGGTCGACTTCGCACCGATCGCGTCGCTGCAGCTGTGCGGTCGATGGGATGAGGCCGGCGAGCTGTTGGCCGACAGGGCACGCTCGCTGGAGGCCGGCGGCGCGGAGCTGCTGCTGCTCTGCACGAACACCATGCACATCGTGGCCGAGCAGGTGCAGGGCGCGGTCTCGATCCCGCTCGTGCATCTTGTCGACGTGA
>DASVBQ010000160.1:0-2450 GCA_036375795.1 Actinomycetes bacterium | reverse complement strand
TCGGCGCCATCACCCAGGTCCCCGCGCACCAGGGCGATGTGCTCGGCGGAGTCGACGGTGCTGCGGTACCCGATCGCGCGGAACTCGCCGTGCCGGGTCGGCATCCACGCCTCGGCCACTCGCTCGACGAGGATCTCGGTGCGTCGTCGGTACGCGATCAGGTCCGCGATCGAGACCAGCGCCAGGCCGTGCTCGTCGGCGAACAGTCGCAGCTGCGGCAGCCGGGCCATCGAGCCGTCGTCGTTGATGATCTCGGCGATGACACCCGCGGGGTTCAGGCCGGCCAGCCGCGCAAGGTCCACCGACGCCTCGGTGTGACCGGCCCGGCGCAGCACGCCTCCGTCGACGGCGCGGAGCGGGAAGACGTGCCCGGGGCGGGTCAGCTCGTAGGGCTCGGTGGCCGAGTCGACGAGCACCCGGACGGTGCGGGCCCGGTCCGTGGCCGAGATGCCGGTCGTGATGCCGTCGCGGGCGTCCACCGACACGGCGTACGCCGTGTGCTTGCGGTCCTCGTTGACGTAGGTCATCGGGGGCAGCCGGAGCCGCTCGAGCTCGCGGCCCTCCATCGGCACGCAGACAACCCCGGAGGTGTGGCGGATCATGAAGGCGAGCAGCTCCGGCGTCGCCTTCGAGGCCGCCAGCACCAGGTCGCCCTCGTTCTCGCGGTCCTCGTCGTCGACCACCACGACGGGCTTCCCGGCGCGGATGTCGGCGACGGCGCGCTCGATGGTCTCCAGCGGGATCCGCTCGCTCATGCTGAACCCACTGCCTCCCCGGCGCCGACCGTCTCGGCCGGCACCCGCGTGTCCAGCCGGCGCCGGACCTGCAGCCAGGTGAGGAAGCCGGCGACGCAGAACGCGCCGTAGAACCCGTAGAGCACCGCCGACGGGTAGTAGCCGGCGTTGACCAGCGTCGGCACACCCACCGCGTCGACCGCGATCCAGACCAGCCAGAACTCCACCCAGCCCCTGGCCATCCCGTACGTCGCGAGGATCGACCCGGTCAGGATCCACGCCTCGGTGAGCCGGCCGTAGGAGCCGATGATGCCGAACAGCCACCAGAAGAACGCTGTCCCGACGGCGTAGAGCACGATCAACTGGGCCCGCTCCGACCAGGTCGCCCACCGCGGGGCGATCGCCCCGCCGTCACCGGCGCCTCCGGCGTCCCGGGACTGCTTCCAGCGGTACCAGCCCCACAGGGAGACCGCGACGAAGAACACCTGTCGGCCTGCCTGGCCCCACAGCGTCTTCTCCTGGGGGGTGTCGAAGACCGCACCGAGGAAGACGGTGAAGAGCAGCACGTTGCCGGCGATGCCGACCGGCCAGGTCCAGACCTTCCGGCGCATGCCGCCGAGCGCGGACGCGAGCCCGAACGCGTTGCCGACGATCTCGCGCCAGAGGATCTCCTTGCCCCCGATGTGCAGCGTGGCGTCGAACAGCCAGTCCAGCAGGTTCACTCAGCTCTCCTCGGTTGCGCGGCCGCCCATCAGCCGCTCGACGTACTTCGCGATGACGTCCACCTCGAGGTTGACCGGGTCGCCGGGCTGCTTGCGACCGAGCGTGGTCAGCTCGAGCGTGGTGGGGATGAGGCTCACCGTGAACGAGCCTTCGTCCACGGAGGCGACGGTGAGCGAGATGCCGTCCACCGTGACCGAGCCCTTGGGCACGACGTAGCGCGCAAGGTCACGCGGCAGCGAGATCCGCACGACGTCCCAGTGCTCCGACGGTGAGCGGGACTCGATGACGCCGGTGCCGTCGACGTGGCCCTGCACGAGGTGACCGCCGAACCGGCCGTCCAGCCGCATCGGCCGCTCCAGGTTGACCGGGGCACCGGGCGTCAGTGCGCCGAGCGCGCTTCGGTCGAGCGTCTCGCGCATCACGTCGGCGGTGAACCGGTCGCCGGTCACCTCGACGACGGTCAGGCAGACGCCGTTGACCGCGACGGAGTCGCCATGCCTCGCACCCTCGACGACCAGCGGCCCACGGACGGTCAGCCGCGCGCTGTCGCCGAGATCGGTGAGTGCGGTCACCTCGCCGAGCTCCTCCACGATGCCGGTGAACACTCAGCCCTCCCGTCGCCGGGGACGGGCGGTGACCCGGACGTCCGGCCCGAGCCGCTGCACGTCGTAGATCTCGAGCGGGACCGCGTCGCTCAGGGTGCCGATGCCGGTGCCCAGCAGGGACGGGACCCCGGCGCCGAGCAGCGTCGGTGCGAGGTAGGCGACGACCCGGTCGACCAGACCCGCGCGCAGGAAGGCACCGGCGAGCGTGGGGCCGCCCTCCAGCAGCACCAGGGTCCGCTCCCTGGCCCAGAGACCCTTCAGCAGCGCAACGAGGTCCACCCCGCCGTCCGGTCCGGCGCCGAGCTCGGCGGCCGTCGCGACCCAGGTGGCGGCGGCGTCGTCACGCACGCGCGCGGTCGCGGGCGTACGGCCGGAGGTGTCGACCACG
>DASVBQ010000154.1:0-5940 GCA_036375795.1 Actinomycetes bacterium | reverse complement strand
GTGTGCTCGACGTCGTCGTCACCCTGGACGACCCGCCGGAGGGCTCCGCACCCACAGCCCGCTGAGCACGGCAGCAGGACGGGGATGGATGTCCTGCGGTCAGCCGCCGCCGATGGCGGCGACCAGCGCGGAACGCTGCTCGCGCAGCCAGGCGTCGTCGGCCGCTGTGCGACCCTCGCCGTCGCTCTCTCGCCAGAACGTGACCCACGGCTCCCTGCCTGCCGCAGCTTCGTCGCGCACGTGGCCGAGCTGCTGCGCGCGCTCCTCGGCGATGACGTCCACGAGCACCTCAGCCTTCTCCGGCTCGATGCCGTAGGCCCGCGCGAGCAGCCCGGCGCGCCGGACGCCGTCGAGGTCGTCCGGGTGGTGGAGCCGCGTCCCCGGCGCGTACAAGGGACCCCACTCCTGAGCGGCGATCGCGAGATCCCACAGCGGACGGCCCGGCGCCGCCACCCCGAAGTCGATGAAGGCGACGACGTGACCGTCGCGGAAGACGACGTTCTCCGGGAACACGTCGTTGTGGCAGATCACGGGACCGCCGGCGGGGTCCGACCACTCGTCGGACCATCCGGTCGCCGACGAGGCGTCGAAGCTCGCCGTGGCCTCGTGGAACCGGCGAAGCAGCCGGCCGAGGTCGTCGAGGGCGCCCTCGGTGAGGGCCCACGACGGGTAGGGCGGAAGCGGCACGTCGCCCTCGAGGAAGGTGAGCACGTCGCGGCCCTTGTCGTCGATGCCCAGGAACCGCGGCGCTCCGTCGAAACCGACATCCTCGAGGTGCAGCAACAGCGCACGAACGGCGACCGAGGACCGTGCGGCGGGCCGACGTACGGTGTCGCCGACCCGGACGACGCCCACCGACGGGTCCATGCCGCCGACCAGCGGCTGCTCCTCGCTCACGCCGGCAAGGGTGCCGCATGCGCGGCGGATCTCGGGACCTTGGACCCCTACCACGGCCTCGCGGCGGCGCTAGCGTCGACGCGGGTTGTACCCGGAGATCGAAGGAGCATCATGCGCGGCGCTGCCTCGACCGTCGACGACCGTGTCCCGCTGCTCGGTGCCGTGGTGACCGCTGCCGGTGCCGGGCTCACCGCAGCCGGAGTCACCAGCTGGTTCCTCATCCGTCGGCAGCTGGTCGGCGAGCGGATCGTCGTGGAGAAGGACGCCTCCCACTTCGCCGGCGCCCGCGTGTCGGGCCCGCTGACGGCGTACGCGGAGGCGGAGGTCATCAACCGGCACGCCATGGAGACCAGCGGCGGCAAGCCGTTCGCGGAGCTGGGAACGGGTGAACCGGAGTCCGACACGGTCCTCACCGCGTCGTTCATGCGTGCGTCCCTGTTCACGTCCGTGCTGGCATTCGGGGTCGCCGCCCTGACGACTGGCCTGGGCGTGGTGCTGTCCCTGGTCGGGTCCGCGCTCGTCCGGACGGCGCGGTCGTTCCAGCGGTCGTCCCGTGGCGGCCTCGGCTCGAGGTGACGCACGCGCCATGACCGGATTCGCACGAGGTTCACCATGAAGATCGAGTACTTCCACGCCTCCAAGTACGGCAACGGGGCCAAGGTCGCGGAGGAGTTCGAGAAGCAGATGGCTGCCAAGGGCGTCAAGGTCGACGTCCATCACATCCGGGACGTGAGCGCGAAGGAGCCACCGCCGGCCGACCTCTACGTGTTCAGCTCGCCCGGGCGCATGGGCAAGCCCATCGGTGGCATGCGTCGCTTCCTGAAGAAGGTGAGGCTCCCAGCCGGCACGAAGTACGCCATCTTGACCACCGAGGCGACACCCCAGCCGGACAAGAAGACCGGGCAGCTGCCCACCGACGAGGAGCTCGCCAGGTGGCAGCGCGTGATCCCGATCATGAACGAGATCTTGCAGGGAAAGGGTCTGGTCGAGGTCGCCGAGGACAAGGTCCGGGTGACCGGGCTCAAGGGGCCGTTGGAGGAGGGCTGGCAGCAGAAGGTCGAGGCCTTCGCGGCTCGGATCCCGGTCTAGGGGTGGCTCGTGCGCAGCTGGGGCGGGACGGCCCACCACTGGTCGGGGCGGTCGACCACCGGGGCCCCAGGCCCGTCCCGGATCACGCGGCTGAGCCGGAGCAGGTAGGCGGCGATCCCGGCGGCCCCCTGCATCCACGAGGTGCCCGGGGGCAGGAGCGGCGGGTCCTGGCGATGTTCGACGAACCGCCACCGTGCGCCGGTCCGGTCGCGGATCGCGCGGTCGACGAGGGCGTTGCCCATGGTGCGAGCGGCGTCGAGCAACGTGCCGGCCCGGGCCGGGTCCGTGCAGTCCTGGTAGGCGTCCAGCAGCACGTCACCGACCCCCGCGGTCCCGCAGCAGCGGCCGTCGTTGTCCCAGAATCCCGGGCGGAGGCGCTCCGGGACTCCGGAGGTGAGGACCGAGTGCAGGCACCGTTGTCGTAGCCCGGCGACCTCGCGTCCGGCCACCTCGGTCACGCCGGCGTGCGACAACGCCGCGAAAAGGTGCGAGGTTCCGGTCGGTCCATGGCACCAGCTGTAGGTCACCGGCTCCACGACGCGCCGTGCCGGCGGGATGGTGTGCGGGACGATGAACCCGTCGTCGTCCAGCGAGCCCACGGCCAGCAGGTGCTCGGCGCCCCGGACCGCGGCGTCGACGAAGTCATGGCGTCCCAGAGCCTCCCCGGCGACGGCCAGCGCCGTGGCGATCCCGGCTGTGCCGTGCGAGTAGTTCGGCCCCCGGGACGGCCACCCGGGCACCATCCCCCAGTCCAGCCCGGCGTCGGTGCGGTCCGCAGCCTGCAGCAGGGCCTCGCCGCCGCCGGCCGCGATCGGCTCGGCGTGCTCGCCGCCCGCCCAGATCGCGGTCAGCACCACCCCGGCGGTGCCCAGGACGAGGTCGGTCACCGGTGCATCGGAGCCCGGGTCGATCCGGATCGTGGTGTTCCACCCGGCCGGGGTCATCAGATCGGCGAGCCGTCGCAGCGCGATCGGCTCGCTGCCCGGGGCGAGCAGCCGCAGCGCCGTCGCGTCGCCGGCCAGCCCGTCGTACAGGGAGGGTTCCGTCCGGATGGCCGCGTGCGTGGACAGCCGGGCCACGACCCGGGTCGCGAGGACCTGCTCGGCCTCGCTCAGCGCTCGATACTGGGCGATCTCGGCCAGCACCGGGGCCAGACCCGCGATCCCCGAGTACAGCGAGTCGCGATCCTCGGCCGGTCCCGCCCGCGGCCAGTCCTCCGACACCGACTCCGGCAGCCACGGACCGTCGGCGTCGCGCACGAAGTGGAGGACCCAGGACCAGGCGGCCTCCCCCAGCTCCCGGTACGCGTCGCGCCCCACGTGAGTGCCTTGCCCAGAGCCCTTACGACTCACAGTGGGCTTTCAGGCCGCGGACCTCGATGTCGAGGTATCGGTTGGTCAACCGCTTGGTCAGCAGGCCGAGCAACGGACCGAGCACGCCGCCCTGCTCCAGGGAGGCCGTCACCCTCACCCGGTCCCCGCTGCCCGCCTGCGCGACTACGTGGCTGCCGGTCGTGACGATCCCAGGGCCACGCGCGATCCAGGTGAACGAGCGTCCGGGCACCAGGTCGGTCACCTCCCACACCGCTACCGGGAGGCGAGGCTGCTTGATCCGAGCCCGGGAACCCACCCGCAGCGGTCCCTCGTCGAGCCGTTCGACGCTGGTCACGCTCGCCGTCCAGTCCGGCCAGTGCTCGACATCGGCATAGACATCGAAGACGCGCTCGGCGGGGGCGGCAACGTCAGTCGTGGCCTCGAATCGCATGCGGGGACCTTACGAGGTGCGGCCTTTCGCCGGCCTCACAGCGCGCCGAACAGCTCCTCGAGGGCGTCAGCGACCCCGTCGGGGTCGGTACACATCGCGAAGTGGCCGCCGGCGACGTCCGCCTCGACCACCGGCCAGCCGCGGGAGCGGGCCACGCGAGCAGGTCGCTCGTACGCCGCGGAGAGCCGGACGAACCCGCACGGCGCGTCCGGCCAGTCGGCCGGGAAGGGAAGCGGCTCGGTGAAGAAGTCCTGGCCGCGCGGCCGCAGCGACCTCACCAGCGCGGCCCGGTGCTCGTCGTCCGGCACGAGGTCGCGCAGGTCGTCATCGTCCCAGGTGGGGAAGGCGCCGCCCGCTGCGAGCAGGGCGTCCAGGTCTTCGGCGAACGACTGGTCCTCGCCGCGCAGCAACGTCGACCGGGTCGCGCCGCGGCCGTACGGGATGCCGGCGTCGAGGAACACGTACGCCGCGACCGGTGCCCGCGCGGCCCTGCGCGCAGCGCCGATCTGCGGCAGCAGGTAGCCCGCGCCGGAGTGGCCGACCAGCACGACCGGGCCGCTGGGCACACCGGCCGCGACCTGCAGCGCGGCGCGGGCGACGTACCGTCCGGCGTACGGCGGCGCGTCGTCGTCGGTCACCTCCACCACGACCAGCTCGTGCCCCCGGTCGCGCAGCACCTCCGGCAGCCGGCCCCACGCGGCCGGGCCGGTCAGCGGGCTGTGGGCGAGCACCACGACGGACGAGGGCACGGGCACCAGCCCAGCCTGCCCTAGGCTCCGAACCCATGGGCACGGGTGAGGGCGCGCGCGACGCGCTGCTGCAGCAGATCAGGGACAAGGCGGTCGTGCACGGACGCGTCATCCTGTCGTCCGGGCGAGAGGCCGACTACTACGTCGACCTGCGCCGCATCACCCTCGACGGGGCCGCCGCGCCGATGGTCGGCCAGGTCATGCTCGACCTCACGGCGGACCTCGACTACGACGCGGTGGGCGGGCTGACCCTGGGCGCCGACCCGGTGGCGACCGCCATGCTGCACGCCGCGGCTGCCGGCAGACGCCACCTGGACGCCTTCGTCGTCCGCAAGGAGGGCAAGGCGCACGGCCTGCAACGGCGCATCGAGGGCCCGGACGTCACCGGTCGCCGGGTGCTCGCCGTCGAGGACACCTCGACCACCGGCGGGTCGGTCCTCACCGCCGTGCAGGCGCTGCGCGAGGCCGGCGCCGAGGTCGTGGGCGTAGCCGTGATCGTGGAGCGTGGCGCGGCGGAGAAGGTCCGGGCGGAGGGCCTGACCTACCTCGCGGCCTACGAGCTGGCCGATCTCGGCCTGGACTGAGGCTCGGGCGAGCCGACCTCAGGCGGTGGCTGCCACCCACCGCATCGGGTCGCCCCAGCCGAGGTCCTGGATGCCGGCCGCGTCCAGCGCGAGCACCACCAGCGTGCGGCGATGCGCCGCGAAGGTGAGCACGTGCGCGATCATCCCGCCGTACGTGAAGACCTCGGCCGGCTCGCAGAGGGCGTCGACAAAGGTGTCGTCGAGCCGGCCCTGCTCGCAGACGTCGCGGACGTGCGACAGGTACGTCGGTCCCTCGCCGGCCAGCCGTTCACGCATCGACTCGATGCTCTCGTGGTCCTCCACCGACCAGTCGTAGTCCCGGCTCGCGAGCGCCGCGTTCCACATGCCCATCTGGCCGATCAACCGCGAGAGCAGGGAACGGATCGTCTGCTGCTCCTCGTCCACCGATAGCACGATCGGCCTGTCGAGCTGGTCGTCGTCGAGGCGGCCGGCACGCTCGACCATCTCGCCCACCAGCCAGATGTGGTGCTCGACCATCTTGGTCAAGAGGTCCATCGGGGTCACCTTCTGCTCGGCGGGCAGCCGCAGACTGCCCGGTGGATGGAAGTGCACGTCGCTCGGTGCCTGGATCTGGATGTGGCTCGGTCGCCTGCGCCAGCCGGCGGGCGTCGCGCCGTACGCCCTGGTGAACGCGCGGGTGAACGCCTCGTGCGACCCGTAACCGGCCTCGACGGCGACGTCGAGGATGCTCTGCCGGGTGGTGATCAGCCGGTACGCCGCCCGCTCGAGCAGCACCCGCCGGCGGAACCGGCTGGGGGGTTCACCGGCCACCGACGACACGATCCGGTCCAGGTGGTAGCGCGACAGGTACAACCGCTTCGCCAGGTCCTCGCCGC
>DASVBQ010000233.1:0-9409 GCA_036375795.1 Actinomycetes bacterium | reverse complement strand
GCCAATGGCTCGGGCGCTTGTTGTGGCCCCGCGCAACGCCACGGTTCCAGAGCATCGAGCGTCACCACCCAGGGAGAGATGGAGGTCCCAAAGTTCTTCGCGAGAAAGGGGCCGAGCGGCTGGTACTCCCAGCATACCTGCTGGCCGCCGTCGCGCGTCGCCTCGTCGGTGGCGCCTTATCGCGCGTGGGGTAGGACTGGGGCATGACCGACGACGGCTTCCGCATCGAGCACGACTCCATGGGCGAGGTCCGGGTACCGCGCGACGCCAAGTGGCGGGCACAGACCCAGCGAGCGGTGGAGAACTTCCCCATCAGCGGCGCGACCCTCGAGCGCTCGCACATCGAGGCCCTCGGCCGCATCAAGGCCGCGGCAGCGAAGGCCAACGCCGAGATGGGCGTCCTGGACCAGGACGTCGCCGACGCCATCGTGTCGGCCGCCGAGGAGGTGGCGCGCGGGGACTGGGACGACCATTTCCCCATCGACGTCTTCCAGACCGGCTCGGGGACGTCGAGCAACATGAACGCCAACGAGGTCATCGCGACGCTTGCGAGCGAGCGGCTCGGCCGGGACGTCCACCCCAACGACCACGTGAACGCGTCGCAGTCGTCCAACGACGTGTTCCCCTCGTCGATCCACGTCGCGGCCACCGCCGCCGTCGTACGTGACCTCGTACCGGCGTTACGTCATCTCGAGTCGGCGCTGTCCCGCAAGGCGACCGAGTTCGAGACGGTCGTCAAGTCCGGGCGCACGCACCTGATGGACGCGACACCGGTCACCCTCGGGCAGGAGTTCGGCGGGTACGCAGCGCAGGTGCGGCTGGGCGTCGAGCGGTTGGAGTCGACCCTGCCCCGCGTGGCCGAGCTGCCGCTGGGGGGCACCGCCGTAGGAACCGGCATCAACACCCCGCCCGGCTTCCCGGCCCGCGTCATCGAGGCGGTCGCCGGCGCCACCGGGCTGCCGCTGACGGAGGCTCGCGACCACTTCGAGGCACAGGGCGCACGCGACGGGCTCGTCGAGCTCTCCGGTCAGCTGCGCACGGTCGCGGTCTCACTGAACAAGGTGTCGAACGACATCCGCTGGATGGGGTCAGGGCCGCGCACCGGTCTCGCCGAGATCGCCCTGCCCGACCTGCAGCCCGGGTCGTCGATCATGCCCGGCAAGGTGAACCCGGTCATCCCGGAGGCCGTGTGCATGGTCTGCGCACAGGTCATCGGCAACGACGCGGCCATCGCCTTCGGTGGGGCGGCCGGGTCGTTCGAGCTCAACGTGATGCTGCCGATGCTGGCCCGCAACGTTCTCGAGTCGATCCGGCTGCTGGCCAACGTGTCCCGACTCTTCGCCGACCGGTGCATCGACGGCATCACCGCGAACGTCGAGCGCTGCCGGGAGTACGCCGAGTCCTCGCCGTCGGTCGTCACGCCGCTGAACCGCTACATCGGCTACGAGGCCGCGGCGAAGGTGGCCAAGCAGTCGTTGGCCCAGCGCAAGACGATCCGTCAGGTCGTGCTCGACGAGGGGTACGTCGAACGCGGCGACCTCACCGAGCGACAGCTCGACGAGGCCCTGGACGTCTTGGGCATGACCCACCCGTGACAAGGACGAGCCCCCGACCGTGGTCGGGGGCTCGTCCTTGCTGTCGCGGGATGTCGGTCAGTACCAGCCCTTGGACTGGAAGGCTCCCCATGCGCCGCACGGCGAGCCGTAGCTGCCCTTGATGTACGCCAGGCCCCACTGGATCTGGGTGACCGGGTTGTCGCGCCAGTCGGAGCCGTAGGCGCTCATCTTCGAGCCGGGCAGTGCCTGCGGGATCCCGTAGGCACCGGAGGACGGGTTGCTGGCGTGCACGTTCCAGCCGGACTCGCGCATCCACAGCGAGTTCAGGCAGGAGAACTGGTCGCCGCCCCAGCCGTACCGCTCGGCGGCCATGGAGGCGGCGATGCCCCGCGCGTTGCCGCTGTAGGAGACGCGGCGCGACGCCGACCGGGCGGCACGCTCCTTCCGCTCGCGCGCTTCACGGACGGCGCGAGCAGCCTGGCGACGCTGCTTCGCCTTGATCTCGTCGAGCCGCTGGCCCGCGGGCTTGTCGCTGCGCGTCACCCCGGCACCCTCGGGCAGCGCGCCGACGCGGGTCACGGCGGGCTCGGCGACCGCCTCGGGCCCGGCGGCCCAGGCGTTCATGCCCACTGTCAGTCCGGCCGAGGCCACGGCAACGCCGGTGGCCGCGGCGATCCCCCGGATCGAGATCCGGTCCTTCAACGGTGTGTTCCTTCCAGCGCAGCCAGCGTCCTCATGCGACGCCGGCTTGGGTGTCACCCCGGTCGCGGGCCTCCGGCTGGTCCCTCGAGATGGAGGCTCGGGCCCCGCGGGTGGCACACGACCACGCCTGGCAGGGCGGCGCGGCCGGATGGTGCATCGTCACTCAAAGTGACGGTAGATGACGGCCGCACATGGGGTCTTACCCATTGACCATGCAACAGGACCACGGGAAATGGCCAATTCTGGGGACGTGGGTTCGGTCACACAGATCCGTGACATCCCCAGCGCGCTGAGGGCCCGGTCACACAGCGTGATCGGGCCCTCAGCGCGCAGGGCTCAGGCCGGGAGGTCCTCCAGCAGCTCGGTGACCAGCGCCGCGATGGGCGAGCGCTCGGACCGGGTGAGGGTGACATGGGCGAAGAGCGGGTGGCCCTTGAGCGCCTCGATGACCGCGGCGACTCCGTCGTGCCGGCCGACCCGCAGGTTGTCGCGCTGCGCCACGTCGTGCGTCAGCACCACCCGTGAGCCCTGGCCGACGCGCGACAGGACGGTCAGCAGCACGTTGCGCTCGAGCGACTGCGCCTCGTCGACGATGACGAACGCATCGTGCAGGGAGCGGCCGCGGATGTGCGTCAGCGGCAGCACCTCGAGCATTCCGCGGTCGAGGATCTCGTCGACCACGTCACCGGTCACCAGGGCGCCGAGCGTGTCGAAGACCGCCTGCGCCCAGGGGTTCATCTTCTCCGACTCGTTGCCCGGCAGGTATCCGAGGTCCTGCCCGCCCACGGCGTACAGCGGGCGGAACACCACCACCTTGCGGTGCTGCTGGCGCTCCATCACCGCCTCGAGCCCGGCGCACAACGCGAGCGCCGACTTGCCCGTGCCAGCCCGACCGCCGAGCGACACGATGCCCACGTCGGGGTCGAGCAGCAGGTCCAGCGCGACGCGCTGCTCGGCGCTGCGACCGTGCAGCCCGAACGCGTCGCGGTCCCCGCGTACCAGCCGGACCTGCTTCTCCGGCGTCACCCGGCCCAGCGCACTGCCGCGGTCGGAGACCAGCACCAACCCGGTGTGGCAGGGCAGCTCACGGGCCTCCTCGAGGTCCGCCCGGTCGGTGTCGTACAGCAGGTTCACGAACTCACCCGGCACGGCGACCTCCGCCATGCCGGTGAAGCCCGACTCGACAGCGCCCTTGCCGCGGTACTCCTCCGCGACCAGCCCGACCGAGGACGCCTTGACCCGCATCGGCAGGTCCTTGCTCACCAGCGTGACGTCCGCCCCGTCGGCGCCGAGGTTGCGGGCCACCGCGAGGATGCGCGAGTCGTTGTCCCCCAGGCGGAAACCGGGGGGCAGGATCGACGGGTCGGTGTGGTTGAGCTCGACCCGGACCGTGCCACCGGCATCGCCGACCGGGATCGGCGCGTCGAGCCGGCCGTGCCGCACCCGCAGGTCGTCGAGCAGCCGCAGCGCCTGTCGGGCGAAGTACCCGAGCTCCGGGTGCGCTCGCTTGCCCTCGAGCTCGGTGATGACCACCACGGGGAGCACCACCTCGTGCTCGTCGAACCGCAGGACGGCGAGCGGGTCCGCGAGCAGCACGCTGGTGTCGAGGACGAAGGTGCGCGAACGGTCGGCAGCAGCCACGAAGGGTTCCCCTTACGCCTGCACCCGGGCGCACTGCCGGCAGCTACCGGCTCGGCGCGGGTGGGTGGTGGTGACCGGGACCTGGCCCGCGGGCCGGTCGCCGGCCCTTCCCCCTGCGCCTCGAACGCACGCACGCATCAGCACGGAGTGGGCCTCCCGAGCGGCCGGCGCGGATGCCGTCCGCTGTCCCCGGACGGTACGCCGGACGCCGGGCCCCACCCGGCAGACACGCGGACCGTCACCCACAAGTAGCCGGACGGCCGACGACGTGTCGACCGGGCCCGTTCACTCGCCGAAGCGACGGCCTCGCGCGGCGTAGGACCGGATGGCCCGCAGGAAGTCGACCTTGCGGAAGTCCGGCCAGTACGCCTCGCAGAAGTAGAACTCGGAGTGCGCGCTCTGCCACAGCAGGAACCCGGACAGCCGCTGCTCCCCGGACGTCCGGATCACCAGGTCGGGGTCCGGCTGGCCCTTCGTGTAGAGGTGCTCGGCGATGTGCTCGACGTCGAGAAGCTGCGCGAGGTCCTCGATCGTCGTGCCCTTGGAGGCGTGCTCCTGCAGCAGGGAGCGGACGGCGTCGGCGATCTCGCGCCGGCCGCCGTAGCCGACGGCGACGTTGACGTGCAGGCCCTTGACGTCGGCCGTGCGGTCGGCGGCGTCCTTGAGCGCCTGCGCGGTGTCCGCCGGCAGCAGGTCCAGGGCGCCGACCGGGTGAACGCGCCACCGGCCGGTCGAGGCGATCTCGTCGACGAGACCTTCGATGATGGCGAGCAGCGGGGTCAGCTCCGACGCCGGCCGGTTGAGGTTGTCGGTGGAGAGCAGCCACAGGGTGACGACCTCTACGCCGACCTCCTCGCACCAACCGAGGAGCTCCTCGACCTTGTCCGCGCCGGCCCGCCAGCCCCGGGACTTCGGCGCACCGGTGGCCTTCGCCCAGCGCCGGTTGCCGTCGAGGATGACGCCGACGTGGCGAGGCATCTGCTCAGGGTCGAGCGAGGCCGCGATGCGCTTCGCGTAGAAGCCGTACAGCAGGTCTCGCACGGTCGCCCAGCGTACGCCTCGCACGTTGTGGACCTGTGCGCCCCGGACACGCCGGTGATCCGGTGTGTCGGCATCCACTAGTGGCCGGGGAAATCGTCCCTACCGATTGGTAACTTACGGGGTCGTAGATTACCGTTGGTGATCGTGACCCCCTCCGCACCCGATCCTCACCACGGCCGGGTCGAGGACGTCGTCCGGGCGGTCAAGCCGCACCTGCGCGGCTGGTTGCACGCGGGCACCTTCCCGGTCGCGGTCGTCGCCGGCATCGTGCTGGTGGTCCTGGCGGACGGGACGCGCGAGAAGGTCGCCACCGCGGTCTTCGCCGCGAGCGCCGCGTTGCTGTTCGGCATCAGCGCGCTCTACCACCGGGGCAACTGGACGCCGCAGACCGAGGTGCACCTGAAGCGCCTCGACCACTCGAACATCTTCCTGATCATCGCCGGGTCCTACACGCCCTTCAGCGTCATCCTGCTCGACAACCACGGCGGCGACGTCCTGCTCTGGATCGTCTGGGTCGCGGCGCTCGGCGGCATCGCCTTCCGCGTGCTGTGGGTCGGTGCGCCCCGCTGGCTGTACACGCCGGCCTATATCGCCTTCGGCTGGGTCGCGGTCTTCTACCTGGGCGACATCCTCGAGACCGGCGGTGTCGCGGTCGTCGTCCTGCTCGCGATCGGTGGGGTGCTCTACAGCCTCGGCGGTCTGGTCTACGCCTTGAAGCGGCCGAACCCCTCACCGCGCTGGTTCGGCTTCCACGAGGTGTTCCACGCGCTGACCCTGGGCGCGTTCGTCGCGCACTACGTCGCGGTGTCGCTCACGACCTACGCCTGACCGGACGGACGTCGGTCAGCCAGCTGTCGGCTCGGTGTCCGGGCCCTGCGCCCGGACCCGCTCGACCTGCTCCATGGCCGAGCGCAGCTCGGCCAGCCACTCCTGCGCGTTGCGCCCGACCAGCCGTACCGACCAGGCCAGCGCGTCGGCCCGCGACCGGGCCACGCCCGCCGCGACCAGCGTGTCCAGGACCAGCCGCTCCGGCTGGCGCAGCCGGGTCATCACCGGCACGGCCAGGTGGGTGAACAGGACGCGGGACCCCTCGATCTCGACGCCCCAGGCGACCTTGCGCCCGAACCGGTGCTCGGCCTCGCGGGCGATCGCGATGCGGCGGTCCCGGGTGTCCTCCCGGAAACCGCGGACCCGGCCGTCGGCGGCCGCGGCGCGCTCGGCGGCGGACGCGTCCGCCGAGAGCGTCGGCGCGGCGAGCGGCCCGATGACGGTGATCTCCTCGCGGTCCACCGTGACGTCCGCGGGGCCGGTGAACCAGTCCTGCGGCAGGCGGCCGGCGAACCAGCCGCGCACCGACTCCTCGTCGGCGGAGTACTCGTGTGTGCTCATGCAACGATGATTACACCGTTACAGGCACCTGCCCAGGCCCGTTCACCCAGGGCGGACGCGGCCGCGCACGACCGCAGAGGAGACGACGTCAGACGGGTTGCTCGTAGACGACGTAGCGAGCCTCGCCCACGTGGTGCTCGCCGGTCTCCTCGAACCCGAGGCCGAGCAGGAGCCGCCGGCTGCGCTCGTTCCAGTCCTGGACCACGGCGCGCAGTCGGCTGATGCCGGACACCGCCCGCCCGTGGTCGAGCACCGCGCCGGCGAACTCCCGCCCCAGCCCGCGCCCGGTGAGCTCGGGTCGCATGCCGACCCCGACGTCGAGGACGCCTGGGCGCTCCTCCAGGCCGGGCACCCGGGCCTCGACGCCGAAGCACGCGAAGCCGGCAACGTCGCCGTTGTCGTCGACCACCGCCCAGAAACCCTCGGCCGGGTCCACCGGGCCGGTCACGTCGTACACCGACCACGGGCCTGGGTAGGCCCAGCTGGCCATGGCCTCGCCCTGCTCGGGCGTCAGCGGTCGCACCTCGAAGGTCACCGGCGGGACGTTAGTGCAGGGCGGCGGCCAGCACGTCGGGGTCGGTGGTCGGTGCCTCGCAGGCGAAGTGCCGGCAGACGTACGCGGTGGGTCGCCCGTCGACCAGGGGACGGCCATCGAGCAGCGGGACGCCATCCGCGAGCGCCGTCGGGTCGCCCAGCGCGACGGCCGCGCCGGGTGCGGTGCCGAGCAGTGCGACGCGGTGCAGAGCGGCGGTCGCCGGGTCCGAGGCCGAGCCCAGCACGGCGACCTCGCGCGGGCCGTCGACGAGTGCCTCGGCCACGGCGAGACCCCAGCCGGCGAACCGGGCATGGCCGGCGGCGAGGCGCGCGTACAGGGCGAGCGCCGACTCCGCAGCCTCCCGATGCCGAGCCGACCCGGTGTACGCGGCGTACGTGAGCAGTGCACCGGCGGCCGCGGACCGGCCGGCCGGAGTGGCGTTGTCGGTGGGGTCCTGCGGGCGCCGCATCCGCGCGAGCTGCGGGTCGGCCCGGTCGTCGGCGGTGTCGTAGAAGACGCCCGACCCGTCGGCGAAGCGAGTGAGCACCACCTCGAGCAGGTGCCCGGCCACGGCCAGGCGGCGCGCATCGCCGGTCACCGCATACAGCGCCAGCAGTCCCTCCGCCAGGTCGGCATAGTCCTCGAGCACACCGGGCGGTGTGCCGACGGCACCGTCACGCGACACGCGACGCAGCCGGCCGTCGACCAGGTGGACCGACTGCAGCAGGTCGGCGGTGGCGACCGCGACGTCGACGAGGTCCGGCCGCTCGAGCAGCGCTCCCGCCTCGGCGAGCCCGGCGACGGCGAGCCCGTTCCACGCCGCCACGACCTTGTCGTCGCGTGCGGGCTGCGGTCGGGTGTGCCGGGCCGCCAGCAGCCGGGCGCGGACCCGGGCCCACCGGTCCGGGTCGTCCGGGTCGCGGTGCAGCTGCAGCGTGGAGGTCCCGTGCTCGAATGTGCCGGACGGCGTGACGGAGAGCAGGTCGGCCGCCCACGGCCCGTCCTCCCCACCGAGCACCCCGACCAGCTGCTCCGGCGTCCAGACGTACGTCAGTCCCTCGACGCCGTCGGTGTCGGCGTCGAGCGCCGAGGCGAAGCCGCCCTCCACGGTGCGCAGCTCGCGGACCATCCAGTCAGCGGTCTCCAGAGCCACCCGGCCGGCCAGCCCCGAGCCGGTCGCGCGCCACAGGTGTGCGTACACCCGGAGCAGCAACGCGTTGTCGTACAGCATCTTCTCGAAGTGCGGCACCACCCACGCGTCGTCGACGGAGTACCGCGCGAAGCCACCGCCGAGCTGGTCGTAGATGCCACCTCGCGCCATCGCCTCACAGGTGCCGTCGACCATGCGCAGCGCGGCCGAGTCACCGGTGCGCGCATGGTGGCGCAGCAGCAGCTCGAGCACCATCGAGGGCGGGAACTTGGGTGCGCCCCCGAAACCGTGGTGGCGTGCGTCGTACGTCGCCGCGAGGTTGCCGACCGCCGCGGCCAGGTCCTCCGCCGACGGTGGCGCCCCATCACCGGTGGGCAGGACGGACCGCTCGGCCAGGCTGGTGACGATCCGCTGACCCGCCTCCACCACCTCGTCGCGCCGATCGCGCCAGGTCTGCGCCACCGAGGTGAGCAGCTGGCCGAACGACGGCATGCCGTGGCGAGGGGCCGGCGGGAAGTAGGTCCCGCAGAAGAACGGCTCGCCCTCCGGCGTGGTGAAGACGGTCATCGGCCAGCCGCCGTGGCCGGTGAGGGCCTGGGTGGCTTCCATGTAGACCGCGTCGACGTCCGGCCGCTCCTCGCGGTCGACCTTGACGGCGACGAAGTCCGCGTTGATGACAGCAGCTGTCTGCTCGTCCTCGAACGACTCGTGCGCCATCACGTGGCACCAGTGGCAGGCGGCGTAGCCGATGGAGACCAGGACCGGACGGTTCCGCCGACGGGCCTCCTCGAACGCCTCGTCGCACCACGGCCACCACTCGACGGGGTTGTCCTTGTGCTGCAGGAGGTAGGGCGAGGTACTGCCGGCCAGCCGGTTCATCGACCCAGCATCGCACCGGCCTACCGGGCCGGCGTCTCCGCGCCGGCCCCGGGCGCGGAGCCCGACAGCCCGGCAAGCCACCGGGCCACGAGCGGGCCTGCGGTGGCCGCCGAGTAGATGGTGTCGTGGTCGGCGCCGGGCACGATCTCGAGTGTCACGGTGGCCCCCGCCCGCTCCAGCACTGCGGCGAACGACCGGCTCTCGTACGTGGGCACGAGGTCGTCGATGTCGCCGTGCGCCAGCAGGACGCGAAAGCCCGAACGGTCAGTCGTGGCCGCGACCGCCAGCGGATCGCCGGCCGCCCATCGGTCGCGGTGCCCCTGCAGCGGGACCCCGAAGAGCGGCTGGACGAGCTCGGCCCAGGCCGTGACGTCGTACGGTCCGGCGAGCCCCACCAGCCCGTCCACGGTGACCGCCGGGTAGGGGCACCCGACCAGGAACCGGTCGGTCGCCAGTGCCCCGAGCGCCGCCAGGTGAGCACCGGCCGAGTGGCCGAGCAGCAGCACCGGACCGGGC
>DASVBQ010000150.1:0-3748 GCA_036375795.1 Actinomycetes bacterium | reverse complement strand
GACAGCAGCGCCCGCAGCCGCTGGCCCCACCCGAGGTCGGTGAGCCGGGCGACCGTGCGGCCCTCCTCAACGCGTTCCTCGGCGGCGATGCGGCCGGACAGGGCGACGCCGAGCCGGGACATCCCCGACGGCCACTGCGACCGCGCGTCGACGGGGACTCCGACCCGGCGCAGCGTGCGCTGCGCCGACTGCACGGCACCCGTCGGCACCGAGGGGTCGCACCACGGGCCGGCACACCCGTCACACCGTCCGCAGTCGGCGGCGCCCGGGTCGTCGAGCTGCTCCTGCAGGAAGCGCATCCGGCAGCCGTCGGTCGCCTGGTAGGCCAGCATCGCCGCCGCCTCGGTGTCGCGGGCTTCGGCCACGCGGGAGTAGCGCTGCTCGTCGTACGTCCAGCCCTCGCCGGTGGCGGCCCATCCGCCGCTGACCCGTCGGACGGCTCCCTCCACGTCGAGCACCTTGAGCAGCAGCTCCAGCCGGGTGCGGCGCACGTCGGCGACCGGCTCCAGCGCGGCCGTGGACAGCGGCCGGTCGCTCGCGGCCAGCGCGGCCAGCACCGCGTCGGCGTCGGCGCGGCGCGGCATCGAGGCGGTCGCGAAGTAGCGCCAGATCTCACGGTCCTCGGGTGCCGGGAGCAGCAGCACGTCGGCGCGCTCGGTCGCGCGCCCGGCCCGGCCGACCTGCTGGTAGTAGGCGACGGGGGACGACGGCGCCCCGAGGTGGACGACGAAGCCGAGGTCGGGCTTGTCGAAGCCCATGCCCAGCGCGCTGGTGGCGACCAGCGCCTTGACCTCGTTGTCGCGCAGCGCGCGCTCGAGCTCGAGGCGGTCCGCCGGGTCCGTGCGCCCGGTGTAGGCGCGCGCGTCGTGACCCGCCTCGCGGAGCACGGTGGCGGCGTCATCGGCAGCCGACACGGTCAGCGCGTAGACGATGCCGCTGCCGGGCAGCTCGCCGAGCCGGGCGGCCAGCCAGCCGAGCCGGGCGTCGGGGGTGGGCAACGACAGCACACCGAGCCGCAGGCTGGCCCGGGCCAGCGACCCGCGCACCGTCCGGACCGGCGCGCCGCCGGCGCCGAGCTGTTCCACGACGTCGTCCACCACCCGCTGGTTGGCCGTGGCCGTCGTCGCGAGCACCGGGCGTCCCGGCGGCAGGGTGGCGAGCAGGTCGCGGATCCGCCGGTAGTCGGGCCGGAAGTCGTGCCCCCAGTCGCTGATGCAGTGGGCCTCGTCGACCACGAGCAGGCCGGCGGCCTCGGCCAGGCGCGGGAGCTGCTCGTCGCGGAAGCGGGGGTTGTTCAGCCGCTCGGGGCTGACCAGCAGCAGGTCGACCTCGTCCGCCGCGAGCGCGGCCGAGACCGACGCCCACTCGTCGGCGTTGGCGGAGTTCATCGTCACGGCCCGCAGCCCGGCGCGACGGGCCGCATCGACCTGGTCGCGCATGAGGGCGAGCAACGGCGAGACGATCAGCGTGGGCCCGGCGCCGCGAGCCCGCAGCAGCGCGGTGGCGAGGAAGTAGACCGCCGACTTGCCCCACCCGGTCCGCTGGACGACGAGCACCCGCGCCCCGTCCGCCACCAGTGCTTCCACGGCCTCGAGCTGACCGTCGCGCAGCGAGGCGTCCGGCCGGCCGACGAGTCGGTGCAGCAGCGACTCGGCCTCGGCGGCCAACGCAACGACCGGCACCTGCGACGTCATCCGCCCACCCCATCACAGGGGTCGCCCGCTCGGAGGAGGGCGCCCGTTACCGAACGGCGATCCGCTGCCCGTCATGTCCCGCTCTGTCTAGGCCGTGAGGGTGACCGGTTTACCCGAGCGTGTAACAACACGGAAAGTATCTAGATACTCACTCAGCGTCAGGCATGAGACCTGGCTTCACGGGAGGGGAGAAGCATGACGACCAACCATCCGCCCGAGCCGAGGGCACCGCGGGCGCCGCGGGTGTTCCGGCTGTGGGCCCAGTGGGGGAGTTCGTGGACCTGATCGCCGGTGCGAACCGGCTCAGGTCCGTGGCGGCCGCGGTGCTCGCGGCCGCGTTGCTGTCGGTCCCGATGGCGTCCACCACGGTGGTGGTGCCGTCAGCCGACGGGGGCTCCGGTGAGTCCGCGCGCTACATCGTGCGGGCGACCAGTGCGGGGCTGAGCGGACTGGGCGAGCACGTCACCCTTCTCGGTGGCGCGCTGGAGCAGGAGCTGACGGGGCTCGGGGCCGCCCTGGTGACCGTCCCGGTCGCCGCGGTGGACACCCTGCGCCAGCTCGACGGCGTGCTGGGCGTCACGAAGGACGCCCGGTTGCAGCTGCACGGGAGCACCTACACCGCGAGCACGGACTCCGGCTCGATGTACAACGTGGCCCAGGTCACCAACGCCAAGAAGATGTGGGGCAACGGGGTCACGGGTCGCGGTGTCGACGTCGCGCTGATCGACTCGGGCGTCGCGCCGGTGGCGGGTCTCACCGCCCCCGGCAAGGTGGTCAACGGCCCGGACATCTCGTTCGAGTCGCAGAACCCGGACACCCGGTACCTGGACACGTTCGGGCACGGCACCTTCATGGCCGGTGTCATCGCGGGCAGCGACGGGACGTTCTCGTCCTCGGCGTACACCGGGATGGCGCCGGGCTCTCGGGTGATCAGCCTCAAGGTGGCCGACGCCTACGGCAACACCGACGTGTCCCAGGTGATCGCGGCCATCGACTGGGTCGTCCAGCACCGCAAGGACCCGGGGATGAACATCCGGGTGCTCAACCTGTCGTTCGGCACACCGTCGATGCAGAGCTACGTCCTCGACCCGCTGTCCTATGCCGCCGAGGTGGCGTGGCGCAAGGGGATCGTCGTCGTGGTCTCCGCAGGCAACGACGGGACCGGCACGGGCAAGCTGCTCAACCCGGCGCAGAACCCGTTCGTCCTCGCCGTGGGCGCCGAGGACAGCCGGGGGACGCCGGCAATCGGTGACGACACGATCCCGGACTTCTCGACTCGTGGCGACGGCATCCGCAACCCGGACGTGGTTGCTCCCGGTGCTTCGATCCAGGGGTTGCGCGTCCCGGGCTCGTACGTCGACGTGACGTACGGCGCCACGGCCGCGTTCGAGGACCGGTACTTCAAGGGCAGCGGCACCTCGCAGGCCGCTGCCGTGGTCTCGGGAGCTGCAGCACTGCTCCTGGAGCACCGGCCGGGGCTGACCCCCGACCAGGTCAAGGCGCTGCTCACCCGCGGCGCCCGGCCGCTGCCGGCGGCGAACCTGCAGGCGCAGGGCAACGGGCTGATCGACGTCTACGCGGCGTCGCAGGCTGCGGCTCCGCTGACCGCGCAGACGTTCGTCCGGTCTACCGGCACCGGCACCCTCGACGCGGCGCGGGGCGGGGTGCGGCTGGTCCTCGACGGCGTCACGCTGTCCGGGGAGAAGGACATCTTCGGCAAGACTTACGTCTCGTCGACGCGGGCGCTGGAGGAGGCCGCGGAGACCAGCTGGCAGGGCGGGCTCTGGAACGGCTCGTCGTGGGCCGGCTCGTCCTGGGCCGGCTCGTCGTGGGCCGGGTCCTCGTGGGCGGGCTCGTCGTGGGCCGGCTCGTCCTGGGCCGGCTCGTCCTGGGCCACCGGTGTGTGGAACGGCTCGTCGTGGGCCGGCTCCTCCTGGGCAGGGTCCTCGTGGGCCGGCTCCTCCTGGGCGGGGTCGGCCTGGGCGACAGGTGGCTGGCGCTGAGGGAGGCGTCAGTGCGCGCATCGACGGCCGGGGCGAACTCAATGTTGCGCC
>DASVBQ010000144.1:0-3142 GCA_036375795.1 Actinomycetes bacterium | reverse complement strand
CCGGCGCCGATGCTCGCGGCCATCGCGGCGTACGCGGCTGCGATCGCCTCGCGCACGTCGTCGTGGGCGGCCAGGTGCGACTCGGCGGCCTCGACGGCGGCCGAGAGCTGCGCGGCGTCGGGCTCCACGGCCTCCGGCTCGGCCTCCTGGTCGGCCCCGGCCCGGCGGGCGGCGAGCAGGCGGCCCGCTGCCGCGACCACGAGCAGGACCGCGGCGGCCAGCAGCAGCGACGCCCAGGGCAGGGACTGCGGCAGGCCCGCTCCGGGTTCGCCGGATCCCCCGTCGGGAGACGGCGGCGTCGGCTGCACGGCGGGCGCCGACCCGGACACGGCGTCGACGACGAACCACACCGCGCCGAGCGCAGCCAGGACCACCAGCGCCGCGAGGACCTTGAGCAGGAACGGGAACGGCTCGGCCTCCGGCTCCGTGCGGTCACCGTCGCCCGGGGGGCGGCGCCGCCGCGGCCGCAGACGCCGCAGCAGGGAGCGGGCGAGGGACGCGAGGACCAGCAGCAGGACCGACCCGGCGAGGACCCGGGCCCACTCGACGCGGACCGGGTCGGTGAGGGCGTCCCAGTCCAGGCCCTGCCGGGCCTGCAGCGCGACCGCCGCCGCGGTGAGCAGCGCCACGACGAGCGCCCCACGCAGCAGCGGGTCCGGCCCCCTGCGCATCACGCGGCACATCCAACCAGCGGGCCGCGGCGCCGGGACCGCGCGCACGGTCACGGTTCCGCAACCTCCGACCTGCCCCGCGCCCACTCCGCGCGACGCGCCGCCCGCCATCCGGGGTCGATGCCCGCGCGGTCGCGAGGGCGGGTGGGTGGAGACGTCGTGGGGCCGATCGAGTGGTTCTTGGTTGACGGTGGGGTCAAGTGGAGTACAGTGGCGCGCAGTGGGGGAGCAGGTCGCTGACATGCGGTGGGGAGGTGGGTCGATGTGGCACACGACGGCGACGATGTCGTCGGCGGCGTCACGGGCCCGCCGGCCGTGCCGGCCTTCCTCGGCACGCACCACCCACGGATGGACGACAAGGGCCGGCTGTTCCTGCCGGCCAAGTTCCGTGAGCCGCTCGCGGGAGGTCTGGTGATCACCCGCGGCCAGGAGCGCTGCCTCTACGTCTTCCCGGACGAGGAGTTCGCCCGGCTCTACGCGCAGATGCGCCAGGCGCCGGTCACGAGCAAGGCGGCCCGCGACTACCAGCGCGTGTTCCTCTCCGGCGCCTCGAACGAGACACCGGACAAGCAGGGCCGGGTGACCGTCCCGCCTCCGCTTCGCGAGTACGCCGGGCTCACCCGGGAGTGCGTCGTCATCGGCGCCGGCTCACGCGTGGAGGTCTGGGACGCCGAGGCCTGGGCGGGCTACCTGGCCGAGCAGGAGGGCCCCTTCGCGGACCTGTCGGAGGAGGTGCTGCCCGGCCTCATCTAGCCGGGCCCGCCCGGCGCGAGACCTCGCCGTACGGCGAGGTCTCCACCCGCTCCGCAGACGCTGGCGCACCTTCCCCGGTGCCAGATCTGCCGCTCCCGAGCGGTTGGAGACCTGGCGGCACGGCGGGCCACCACCTCGCACCACGCCACCGCACCGCACGTTCCATGAAGGGTCGAGATGGATCGAGCACTGACGGCCGACGAGCTACCGATGCCGGACCCGCTCGCCGCCGAGATGCGCCACTCCGCGCTCCTGCTGGGGTGGACGCTCGGCCTCATGGGCCTGTTCGCCGTGGGGCTCCTGGTGCTCACCACGCGGTTCGGCGGCTGACCCGGTGAACGCGGAGCGGCACGTCCCGGTGCTGCTGGCCCGCACGCTCGAGCTGCTCGCCCCCGCGGTGAGCGCCCCGGGCGCCGTCCTCGTCGACGCGACCCTCGGCATGGGCGGGCACAGCGCCGCTCTGCTCGACCGCTTCGGCTCGCTGCGCCTGGTCGGGCTCGACCGCGACCCGGAGGCGATCGCGCTGGCGGGGGAGCGGCTGGCGCCCTTCGCCGAGCGCGCCACCCTGGTGCACGCGGTCTACGACGAGCTCGCCGAGGTCCTCGACCGGCTCGGCATCGAGCGGGTGCAGGGCGTCCTCTTCGACCTCGGGGTGTCGTCGCTCCAGCTGGACGAGGCGGCCCGCGGGTTCTCCTATGCCCAGGACGCGCCGTTGGACATGCGGATGGACCAGACGCGGGGCATCACCGCGGCAGAGGTCGTCAACACCTACGAGCCGGCGCGGCTGGCCCGGGTCCTGCGGGAGTACGGCGAGGAGCGCTTCGCCCGGCGCATCGCCGACGCGGTGGCCCGCGAGCGCGCGAAGGAGCCGTTCACCGGAACCGCCCGGCTGGCCGAGCTGGTGCGGACCTCGATCCCGGCCGCGACCCGCCGGACCGGCGGACACCCGGCCAAGCGCACCTTCCAGGCGCTGCGGATCGAGGTCAACGGCGAGCTGCACGCCCTCGAGCGCGCACTGCCCGCGGCCGTGGACGCGCTCGCGGTCGGCGGCCGGATCGTCGTGCTCTCCTACCACTCGCTCGAGGACCGGCTGGTCAAACGGACGCTCGTCGCCGGCGCCACCAGCACGGCTCCGCCGGGCCTGCCGGTCGTGCTGCCCGAGCACGAGCCCGTCCTGCGGCTGCTGACCCGCGGCGCCGAGGAGCCCGACGCCGCGGAAATCGCCGCCAACCCGAGGGCCGCGTCGGCTCGGCTGCGGGCGGCCGAACGTCTCCGGGACGCCGCGTGAGCGGGTCGACCGCGCGGGCGAGCGCACCCCGCACCGCCCCGGCCCGGGTCGCCGGCACGCGCAGCGCCCGCCGGCTGTTCCTCGTGCCGCCGGTGCGCACCGGCGCGCCGCGCGCGCCGTTCGTCGTGCTGCTCGGCACCCTGTTGACCGGCGGGCTCGCCGGGCTGCTGTTCCTGCACACGGCCCTGGCGGAGGACTCCTTCCGGCTGCACGACCTCAAGAACCGGTCCGCCGTGCTCACCGACCGCGAGCAGGCGCTGGAGCAGCAGGTCGCGGCGGCGGCGTCCCCGAAGCGGCTCGCGGCGAGGGCGGAGTCGCTGGGGATGGTGCGCAGCGAGAACCCGGTGTTCATCCGGCTCTCCGACGGCAAGGTGCTTGGCAAGCCCAAGCCCGGTGTCGCGCCGCCGCCTCCGCCCGCCCCAACCGTGAA
>DASVBQ010000141.1:0-6255 GCA_036375795.1 Actinomycetes bacterium | reverse complement strand
CCGGCCGGGGCCATCACAGCGGGTCTCCTGGGGGCATCGGTGAACGAAACGGTTTCGTACTCCGGTGAGGCTAGACATCCCTCAGCGGGCCCGCAACGGGGTTTCCGGGGAGGGCCCGTACGCCGAGAGCGAACGCCCGACCGGCACGTCCGCGCAGTCCCGGATTGGGTGAGCGGGCCACACGGCGGGCACAATGGCCGCTGCCCCGTGTCGAGGTGGAGAGGTCCCCTGCCCATGTCGCTTGCTGCTGAGTCCGCTGTCGCGCCGGACGCGGTCCTGGACGCCCTGGAGGCCGAGGCCATCCACGTCTTCCGGGAGGCCGCCGGCGCCTTCCGGCGACCGGTGATGCTCTACAGCATCGGGAAGGACTCCTCGGTCCTCCTGCACCTCGCGGTCAAGGCCTTCGCGCCGGGCAAGGTGCCCTTCCCGGTCCTGCACATCGACACCACGTGGAAGTTCCGCGAGATGATCGACTTCCGCGACCGGACCGCCCGCGAGCTGGACCTGGATCTCAAGGTCCACACCAACAAGGAGGGCGTGGACGAGGGCGTGACGCCATTCACCCACGGCACCCACGAGTACACCCGCATCATGAAGACCGTGGCCCTCCGGCAGGCACTGGACGAGGGCGGCTACGACGCCGCCTTCGGCGGTGCTCGCCGCGACGAGGAGCGCTCCCGGGCGAAGGAGCGGATCTTCTCGCTGCGCGAGCCGGGCCACCGCTGGGAACCACGCAAGCAGCGGCCGGAGTTCTGGCGCACCGCGAACACCCAGCTCGCCGACGGGCAGACGATGCGCGTCTTCCCGATGTCGAACTGGACCGAGCTCGACGTCTGGCGCTACATCCAGCGCGAGAAGATCGACGTCGTCCCCCTCTACTTCGCCGAGCAGCGGCCGGTGGTCGAGCGGGACGGCCAGCTGATCATGGTCGACGACGACCGCCTCCCGCTGCAGGACGGCGAGCAGCCGCAGCTGCGCAGCGTCCGGTTCCGCACGCTCGGCTGCTACCCGCTGACCGCGGCCGTGGAGTCGACGGCCGACAACCTCGATGACCTCCTCGCCGAGATGCTCGTCGACCGCCGCTCGGAGCGGGCCGGCCGGCTCATCGACGGCGAGGGCGGCGGCTCGATGGAGAGCAAGAAGACCGAGGGGTACTTCTGATGACGACGACGGAGCCCCAGAGCACCTCGATCGAGACCGAGGCCCTCGTCGAGCACCCCATCGTCCGGGTCGTCGCGTGCGGCTCGGTCGACGACGGCAAGTCCACCCTCATCGGCCGGTTGCTCGCCGAGACCGAGAGCGTTCCGGACGACATCCTCGACTACGCGCGCAACACCCGCCGCAGCGGCACGACCATCCCCAAGGGTGAGGTCGACTTCTCCATGCTCACCGACGGCCTCGAGGCCGAGCACGAGCAGGGCATCACCATCGACGTGGCGTACCGCCACCTCTACCTGCCCTCCGGGCGCCGGGCGATCATCGCCGACGCACCCGGCCACGAGCAGTACACCCGGAACATGGCTGTCGCCGCGTCGACCGCGGACATCGCGATCCTGTTGGTCGACGCCACCCGCGGCATCCGGCCGCAGACCCATCGCCACCTGACGGTGTGCGCGATGATGGGCGTCCGCTCGGTCATCGTCGCCATCAACAAGATGGACGCGGTCGGCTTCCAGCACGTGACGTTCGAGGAGCTCGCCGGCGGCGTGCGTGCCGCGGCGGCCCGCTTCGACCTCGAGGAGATCGACGTCATCCCGGTCAGCGCGCTGACCGGTGACAACGTGATCGCGCGGTCGGCGCAGACCGGCTGGTACCACGGGCCGACCGTGCTCGAGGCGCTCACCTCGTGGCGGCCGCACGGCGCCGAGAACCTCGAGGCCGCGCCGTTCCGGCTGCCCGTGCAGTACGTCGTACGCGCCGACGACTTCCGCGGTTACGCCGGGACCGTCGTCGCCGGCTCGGTCCGCCCCGGTGACAAGGTCGTCGTGAACGCGAGGGGCCCCGAGACGACGGTGGAGCGGGTGCTCGTCGCCGGCGAGGACGTCGACGTGGCGCGCGCCGGGCAGGCCGTCACGCTCACCCTCGAGACGGAGACCGACGTCACGCGCGGCGACCTGCTCGTCGCGCCCGGCGAGGGGTTCCCCGCAGACCACTACCCGAGGCCGGCGACCGCCTTCGCCGCCGACCTGGTGTGGACCGGCGAGGAGGAGCTGCGCCACGGCCGGTCGTACCTCCTGCTCGCCGGGTCGCTCGCCGTGCCCGCGGTCGTGACGGCCATCCGCGGACGGCGAGACGTCGTCACCGGCGAGGAGATGGCCGCCCGCACGTTCAAGATGAACGACATCGGGCACGTCGAGATCGCGACGGACACCCCGGTCCCGCTCGACCCGTACTCCGTGTCCCGCGACACGGGAGGCTTCCTGCTCGTCGAGCGGGTGAGCCGGGACACCGTGGCCGCGGGCCTGATCCGCCACGCGTTGCGCCGCGCCCACAACGTCGTGCCGCACGCGTTCACGGTCGACCAGGAGGCGCGGGCGAGGCTCAAGGGACAGCGGCCGCGCGTGCTGTGGCTGACGGGCCTGCCGGGCGCCGGCAAGTCGACGATCGCGGACGCTCTCGAGCGCAAGCTGCACGGCCTGGGCATGCACACCTACGTCCTCGACGGCGACGGTGTGCGCACCGGGCTGAACAAGGACCTCGGGTTCACCCCCGAGGACCGTGCCGAGAACGTCCGCCGGGTCGCGGAGACCGCGAAGCTGATGATGGACGCGGGGCTCATCGTCATCGTGTCCCTGGTCTCGCCGTTCCGCGGCGACCGGCGTGCGGCGAAGGGCCTGTTCAGGGAGGGCGACTTCTTCGAGGTCTGGGTGGACACCCCGGCCGACGTCGTGGTCGAGCGGGACCCGAAGGGCCTCTACGCGAAGGCCAGGGCCGGCACCCTGCCGAACATGACCGGCGTGGGCCAGATGTACGAGCCGCCGGAGCACGCCGACCTCGTGGTGAGCGGGGCCGGCGACCTGGACGAGGTCGTCGGGCAGCTGCTCGAAGCTCTCGAGGTCAGCTGACCGGCGTGGAGCTCGTCTACCCGCCGGTCATCACGTTCGCGCGCGGCGTCTTCGCCCTCCAGGGCCTGCGCTTCAGCCTGCGCGGCACCGAGAACGTGCCGCGCACCGGTGGTGCGGTGATGGCCATCAACCACATCGGCTACATGGACTTCACCTACGCCGGTCTCGCGGCCCAGCCGGCTGGTCGGCTCGTGCGCTTCATGGCCAAGCAGGAGGTGTTCGACCACAAGGTCAGCGGGCCACTGATGCGGGGCATGCACCACATCCCGGTCGACCGTGAGGCCGGGGCGGGGTCGTACCGGCACGCCGTCGAGGCGCTGTGCGACGGCGAGATCGTCGGTGTCTTCCCGGAGGCGACGATCAGCCGGTCGTTCGAGCTGAAGGACTTCAAGGCCGGGGCGGTACGGATGGCCGCCGAGGCCGGCGTTCCGTTGCTGCCGACCGTGATCTGGGGCTCGCAACGCGTGTGGACGAAGGGGCATCCGAAGCGGTTGGGCCGCACCCGCGTGCCGATCACGGTCATGGTGGGCGAGCCGATGACTGTGGACCCGACCGCCGACGCGGTGGCGGCCACGGCGGACCTGCACGCGCGGATGGAGCGCATGCTGCGCGAGGCGCAGGAGACGTACGTGGACCGGCCGGCCGGCAGCGCGGACTCCTGGTGGCTGCCCGCGCGACTCGGAGGAACCGCGCCGACACCGGACGAGGCGCTGGCGCTCGACCGGGACGAGCGGCGGCAGCGACTGGCTGCGGCCAAGACCGCCCGCGACAAGGCACGGGGTCGGGCAGGCGGCCGATGACGGCTGTCTCGGACGGCCACACGCTAGCCTGTCGGGCGTGAGCGCGCTCGAGCTGCCGCCGACGACGGACAGCGTGCCCCTGGCGCGCCGGTTCGCGCGCAGCGCCCTGCGCGAGAGCACCTGGGACGTCGACACCGTCGTCCTGCTCGTGTCCGAGGTCGTGACCAATGCGGTCCTGCACGCCCGCAGCGCGATCGTGGTCCGTGTCGAGGACCGTCGCGACGTCGTGCACGTCGAGGTGGAGGACGGCTCCCCGGTGCCTCCGCGGATGCACCACTTCGCGCGGTCCTCGGCGACCGGCCGCGGCCTGCGTCTGCTGGACCGGCTGGCCGCCGCGTGGGGCGTCGAGCCCGATGCGCCGGGGGGCGGAAAGGTCGTGTGGTTCGAGGTGGGTGCCGCCTCGGAGGCCATGTGGGAGTCGTACGCCGACGACCTGCTCGCGGAGGGGGTGCACGGTGAGCTCTGAGGCGGTGCCGGAGCAGGAGCTGCTCGTCGACGTCCACCTGCTGCGCTACCCGCTGCGTTTGGGTATGCGCACGTCGGAGCACTACGAAGAGGTGTTCCGCGAGTTCGCCCTGCTTGCCAGCGCGCAGCCGCAGTCCGTCGAGTCCGTCCCGCACCGCATGATCGCGCTCATCGACGCGCTGGGCCGACGCTACGCCCGGCAACAGGATCACGAGATCGAGCGCGAGGAGGCCCTGCGTCGCGGAGAGGTCGTTCGTGACCTCGTGATCCACGTCCCGATCTCGGCGCTCGAAGCCAGTCGCACGCTCGACCGCATGCTCGACGAGACCGACGACTTCTGCCGCGACGGGACGCTGCTCACCCTTGCGCCCCCCGAAGACGTCGTGGCCTTCCGTCGCTGGTACCTCGACGAGTGCATCGCCCAGGTCGAAGGGCGGGCGGCCACTCCCTGGCCCGGAGACCTGACCTGAGCGCCGGCGACCTGGCGGCCCCCGACCTGGCCGAGCTCCCCGCCCTGGTTGGCGATTCCCGGGCGGCCTCCGCGACCGTACGGGTGCTCCTCGTCGAGGACGACGAGGGCGACGCCTTCCTGGTCCGTGAGCTCCTGCTCGACGCCGGCTCCCCGGTCGACCTGGTCCGGGCCCGCTCGCTCGCCGAGGCCGAGCTGCTGCTGCCCGGCGACGTCGACTGCATCCTGCTCGACCTCGGCCTCCCGGACGCCACGGCTCGGGACGCCCTGTCCAGGGTGCTCGGGCTGGCGCCGGCGATCGCGGTCATCGTCCTGACCGGGCTGGACGACGAGCACCGCGGCACCGAGTCGGTCGCTGCGGGCGCCCAGGACTACCTCGTGAAGGGGACCATCGACGGTCAGCTGCTCACCCGGGCGATCCGCTATGCCGTGGAGCGCAAGCGAGCGGACGAGTCGGTGCGCCGGTTGTACGCCTCCGAGGTGCGTGCCGCCGAGAATGCCCGGCTGGAGCGAGGTCTCCTGCCGCAGCCGCTGGTGCACAACCTCGGGGTGGACGTGCACCGGCTCTACCGGCCCGGTCGCCACCAGTCGCTGCTGGGAGGCGACTTCTACGACGTCGTGGAGTGCCGGGACAGCTCGGTGTTTGCGCTCATCGGCGACGTCGCCGGCCACGGTCCCGACGAGGCGGCGATCGGCGTCTGCCTCCGGATCGCCTGGCGGACCCTCGTGCTCTCCGGGGCGGACCCGGACACCATCTTCTCCTCAATGCACGACGTCCTGGTGAGCGAGCGCGAGTCGGACGAGGTCTTCGCGACCGTCGCCATGGTGCGCGTCTACCCGGGGCGGGGGATGGCCCGCTTCTGGCTGGCGGGTCACCCGGTCCCGCTGCTGCTCGAGGGCAGTCGCGTGGTCCCAGGCCCGGAGGAGGCGACCGGTGTCGCTCTGGGCGTGCTTCCCGGCGCGGCGTGGAGCGGCATCGAGGTTCCGGTGGCCCGGCACAGCCGGCTGGTGATGTTCACCGACGGGCTCATCGAGGGCTTCGACGGGCCGGACCGTGGCGAGCGGCTGGGGGACTCGGGTCTTCACGACCTGCTGGGCCGGCTGCTCGAGCAGGGTCTCTCCGGTGGTGAGCTGGCCGACGCCGTGCTCGAGGAGGTGCGCGAGCGCAACGGCGGGGAGCTCACCGACGACGTGGCGGTGCTCCTGCTCTCCTGGGCGGACTGGGAGTGACGTCGACGACCCTGCGCCGCCGGCTCGCGATGAGCGTCGTGGCGCTCGCGGCACTCACGGTCGTGGTGGTGGCGCTGTCCACCGTTGTGTCGGTCCGCCTCTACACCGCCCAGAAGGAGGTCGTCGAGACGCTCTTCCGGGGCTACTCCGCGACCTCCGACCTCGGCCAGGCGCTGCTCGACCAGGAGACCGGCTTCCGGGGCTTCGCGCTGACCGGGGACGAGGA